>PNNC01000119.1 GCA_013824015.1 Polaromonas sp. | reverse complement strand
GCCGGCGGCGGCCTGACCCCGTGGGCCGTGATCGGCAGCAACGCCACCGAAGGCGAAGTCGGCGCAACTGCGTTTGTGACCGCGGTGCGCACCACCGACTATGGTCTGAACATCGTGGGCGCAGCCGTCGGCATCCATGACCGTTATGAGTTGTCGATTGCCCGGCAGGACTTCAAGACCGGTGTCACCGGCACCGGGCTGGGCTTGCCAGGCCTGCGCCTGAAACAAACCATTGTGGGCGCCAAGGTGCGCGTCGCCGGTGATGCCATCCTCGACAGCGACACGCTGATGCCGCAGGTGGCCGTCGGCGTGGAATTCAAGAACCTGGGCTCGACCGGTCTGGACGGCACACTGCGCGCACTGGGCGCCAAACGCGAGGGCGTGGACCTGTATGTGAGCGCGACCAAACTGTTCCTGGGGCAGAGCCTGCTGGTCAACGGCACCTTGCGGGCGACCAAAGCCAACCAGAACGGCCTGCTCGGCTTCGGCGCCACCCTGGGCGGCGGCAACAACAACAGCTACAGCCTGCAGCCCGAATTTTCGATCGCTTACCTGGTCAGCAAAAACCTCGCCATCGGCGCCGAATACCGCTTCATGCGCAACAAGCTGGAAACCGCCGGCCGCGCCGCCGGCCTGGGCAACGGCCTGCGCTCGGAAGACTGGAAGGACATCTTCATCGCCTGGGCGCCGAACAAAAACGTCTCGCTGACGCTGGCCTGGGTGGACCTGGGCGTGATCGTCCCGGCCACCACCGCCAGCCGCAAGCAAAAGGGCTACTACCTGTCGGCCCAGGTCGCGTTCTGATCGCCCCACATCACCTTCCAAGGAAACCCCATGAAAAAGCCTGTTTTCTCCCTCGTCCTCGCCGCCGCCAGCCTGCTCCTGAGCGGCGCCTCTTTCGCCCAGACCGCCCCCGGCAACGACCAGCTCTACAAAGCCTTCGGCGAAAAAGCCGGCCTGGTCACCTTGATGGACGACTTCATGGTGCGTCTGCTGGCCGACCCGCGCACCGGCCCGCACTTCAAGCCGTCCAACCAGCAGCGCGTCAAGGAGCAACTGGTGGACCAGCTCTGCCAGCTCGCCGGCGGCCCCTGCATCTACAAGGGCGCCGACATGAAAAGCGCGCACGCCAACCTCGACATCAGCAAGTCGGACTTCAACGCGCTGGTCGAGGTGCTGCAGCAAAGCATGGACGCCCAGGGCATACCCTTCCGCACACAGAACCAGATGCTGGCCTTGCTCGCGCCCATGCATCGTGACACCATCACCGTTCGCTAACTCCCCACCGAAAGCAAGCCATCATGAAAAAAGCCGTCATTTCCCTCGCCCTCACCGCCCTGACCGGCTGGGCCGCAGCCGGCAACCTGCAGGTGCTGGTGCTCGACAAGGACGGCAAGCCGGTGCCCGACGCCGTGGTGGTGGTGGTGCCTGCCAACAAGGGCGCGCCCAAGGCCATGCTGCCCACCCAGGTCACCATCAGCCAGGAAAAAATGCGTTTTATCCCGGCGGTCAGCGTGGTCGCCGTGGGCGCCAAAGCCCTGTTTGTCAACAACGACCCCTGGGAACACCATGTGCGCGCCTCGGCCGCCGGATTTGCGCAATTCAACACCGCCAGCAGTGGCGGCTTCGAGTTGCGGCTGGACGGCAAACCCGAAGGCAAGCCCGGCAAGAGCGCCGAGGCCGTGTTTGAAAAAGCCGGCCCGGTGCTGCTGGGCTGCCACATCCACGGCTCCATGCGCGGCCATGTGTATGTCAGCGACTCGCCCTGGACCCAGCTGACCGGCGCCGACGGCATCGCCAACCTCGAGCAGATCCCCGACGGCGCCGCGCAGCTCAAGGTCTGGCAGGCCGACCAGTTGCTCGACATCGCGCCGCAGACGGTCACCGTCAGCGCGACACCGGGCAAGGCCACCATGCAGCTGACCGTGGTGCCGCGCCGCCGGCGCATCTAGTCCGCGCCGGCTCTGGACGCCGGCCCGATCAACGATCCAGCGGTGCCAGGTCGGAGGCATACACCCGGTCGCGAAAGCGCAGTTCCTCGCCGGTGTGCCAGGCGGCTTCAAAGGCCGCCAATTCCTCGGCCCTTGCACGTTCCTGCCTGCGCTCAGGCTGTGGCACGTCGGCTGCCGACAGCTCCGCGCCGGACTCCGCGACCGGCCGGCTGGGCTCGAATCCCTGGATCTCGTCGTTGACCCGCCAGTAAACGCCGGCCACCAGCAGGCCGTAACGCGTGGCCGCATTTTTGCCAATGGCCGCGCCCAGGGCCTGCAGTTGCGCGGGGCTGCCCTCGCGCTTGTGGATGAAGTCCGTGGACAGATCCATCATGACGGAATACAGATGACCGCGCCTGTCGTTGCGCACCACCCGGAACCGGTAACTGGCCGACAGGATGCCATGGGCCTGCATCGTGACCTTGATGGCCTCATACAGCATCTGGCGGCGAAACTCCATGCGCTCATCGAGGTCCATGCGCACGGGTGCGGTCTCGGGTCCGGTGGATACGGACTTGGGGCGCTTGCCCGGGGCAAACAGATTCCTGAGTACGGACATGGCCTGGCCTCTCAGCACAAACGGGTGGCGGGGCCCCCCGTGAGCGCGGCGCAGGCGATGTGCGGGGCCAGGGACAAGGTGGCGCGGATCAAGTTCATGTATCACTCCTGAAGCAGCTTGGAAAACAGGCCGGCCGGTCGGCCAGCGAGTGACAAACGCCTGACCTGGCGCATCGGATGCAGCGGCGCAAAGATAGTTGTCCGGCATCAGAAAGCGGTTTGCCGTCCCTGCCGAACTCCCTATACTCGGCCGCATGAAACCGGACCCTGATGCGGACAGCCGCAGCCTGGAAGCCCTGATTGCCGCTGCCGGCCGGGGCGACCACGCCTGCTTCGCCGAGGTTTATGAACGGACGCAGCTGCATCTGTTTGGCGTGGCCATCCGTATATTGGGTCAAGGACAGGCGGCCGAAGATGTGCTGCAAGAGGCGTATGTGAGTATCTGGAAAAATGCCTCGGGCTACCGCAGCGAGGTGAACGGGCAAACCCTTCAGGCCATGACCTGGCTGATTGCCATCGTCCGCAACAAGGCGCTGGACGCGCTGCGCGCCCGCACACGCCGCCGCGAAAGCGAGCTGCCCGAATCCGGCGACGTCGATGAAGACGAGGTCCAGGCCCTTGGCAATCCGGCGCCCAGCGCGATGCAGCTGCTGGAGCAGGCCAGCCAGGCCCTGCACATCGAAGCTTGCATGAATACGCTCGACGGCAGCCACCGCCAAAGCCTGGCGCTGGCGTATTACCAGGGCCTGTCGCACAGCGAGGTGGCCGCGCAGATGGGCGCGCCACTGGGTTCGGTGAAAGCCTGGATACGGCGCGGCCTGGAAAAACTCAAAGGCTGCCTGGCCGCGCAGGGGGTTGTTGCATGAGATATGTCCAGCCCGAACTGCTCGACCACCTGGCTTCGTCCTATGTGCTGGGCACCTTGAGCGGCGGCGCGCGCCGCCGCTTTGAACGCCTGCAGCGCGACCGCGCCGATGTGCGCGTGCTGGTCACGCAGTGGGAAGCGCGGCTGGGCCAGCTGGCCCTGTCGGTGCCGGTGCAGCAACCCTCGCCGCACGTCTGGAAGGCGATCGCGGCGCGAACGCAGCCCCCGGTGGCCGCCGCTGCTGGCGGATGGCTGGGTTGGCTCAAGCCGGCCGGCTTTGGCCTGGGCGGCCTCGCCGCGGGCGTGATCGCCGCGAGCGTGATGTTTGCCAGCGTCCCTGGCCTGTTTGTCTCCAGCGACCGGGTCGCCATGCGCAGCGGCGAAAAGCTGCCGCAAAGTTATGTCGGCCTGCTGACCGACGCCCAGGGCAACGGCAAGCTGCTGGTCAGCTCGCTGCGCCACGGAAAAACCATGACCGTCAAGGTCATCGGCCCCATCACGCCGCCGGCCAGCGGCACACTGGTGCTGTGGGCGGTGCCTGCGGACGGCCCGGCGTTTGCGCTGGGGACTGTGCCCAGCAGCGGCTCGGCCGTGTCCACGCTGCCGGACACCTCGGAAAAGCTGCTGTCAAAAGTCGGCAAACTGATCGTCACGCTGGAAACCGGCGCGGCGCCCGCCCGCCCCAGCGCAGCCGTGCTGTTCAGCGGCAATTGCGCCAAGTTGTGGTGATCGGGCGATTCGGTTCACAGCCCCACCCCTGAATACGCATCTGCCTGCATCCGCTTGCCGGGTTCTGCCGTTTGTCTCAGGTGCTGATTTGCAGCGCACCGCATCAACAAACCCCAAGGAGCCCGACATGCAAACACTGACACTTCGCCACTTCATCGCCCTGCCGCTGCTGAGCCTGGCTGTGGCCGGCGCCGCGCTGGCCGCCGACTTCCAGAGCACCCCTGTTGACAATGCGCGGCTGGACGACTTCGCCGCCGGCAAAAAATCCCTCGAGGCCAAAAAATGGGCCGACGCGGCCGGCAGCTTCAGCAAGGTGGTCGCACAGAACCCGAAAAATGCCGACGCCTGGAACTACCTCGGTTATTCGAACCGCTGGCTGGGCAAATACGACGAGTCGTTTGCGGCCTATGGCAAGGCGCTGGCGCTGGACCCCCAACACCGCGGCGCGCTCGAGTATTCGGGCATCGCCTACCTGAAGACCGGCCAGAAAGCCCGGGCCGAAGCGCAACTGGCCAGGCTGCAGGCCATTTGCAGCAGCTGCGAGGAAACCACGGATCTGGCCAGGGCGATTGCCGCCGCCAAATAAACGCCGGACCCTGACCCGTGGCCGGCACCGGGGACCGCTTGACACGGGCTTTTGCCAAACCTACATTGAAGTCTCCAAGGAGGCTTCCATGGCACACCCTTCGGCATCCCCGGCCCGCCACCCCGTCACGCTGGCGCAATTGCAGCGCATCAAGCAGTGGCAGGTCGCGCACAAGGCATCCCGGCCGCTGGAATACCAGGCCTGGGATGCGATCCTGACGCTGTGGGTGATGGGCTGGGTCGCCTGGCTGCCGGCGCTGGTGCTGGATGCGCCCTGGGCCTTGCCGCTGTGCCTGCTGGGCATGGCCGCGCCCCGCCTGTATCTGGGCTGGCGCCGGCGCGCGCACCACGCAGGACGTCTCAGGTGTGACTGGCTGGATGCGGGCGGCTGACGTACATTGGCGGGCATGAACCCACTGACCTGCTTTTCCCTGTCCACCAGCGGCCATGTCGCCCACCTGGTGCTCAATCGCCCCGAGGTGATGAACACCATGCACCCGACCTTCTGGCGCGAGCTCGACGAGGTGCTGACCCGCATCAACAACGCCGGCGAGGCGCGGGTGCTGCTGATCTCCAGCACCGGCAAACACTTCAGCGCCGGCATGGCGCTGGACACCTTTGGCGGGGCCATCAGCATGAACGACCAGAGCCCGGAGGGTCGCGCCGCGATGGCCGACCTGCTGGCTGGCATGCAGGCCACATTCACCAGGCTCGAGAGCCTGCGCATCCCGGTGATCGCCGCGATCCAGGGCGGCTGCATAGGCGGCGCGGTCGATATGGTCACCGCCTGCTGCATCCGCTACGCGACCGCCGAGACGTTTTTCTGCATCCAGGAGATCAACATCGGCATGGTCGCCGACGTCGGCACCCTGCAGCGCCTGCCCAAGCTGGTGCCGCTGGCCGTGGTCAAGGAGCTGGCCTACACCGGCCGCCGCCTGCCGGCGCAGAAAGCGCTGGCCTATGGGCTGGTCAACGAGGTGTTCGACTCGGCTGAAGCCATGCTGGCCGGCGCGCTGCAGTGCGCGCAGGAAATCGCGTCCAAACCGCCGGTGGCCATCTGGGGCACCAAGCAGGCCATCCACTATGCTCGCGACCACGCGGTGGACGACGCACTCAAACAAATGGGCTGGCTGCAGGGCGCGATCTGGAGCAACCAGCATGTGCGCGAATCGGTGACGGCCATGAAGGAAAAACGCGCAGCTGAGTTTCCAGCCCTGTCTCCGCTCACACATTTCAATGAAATCGGGCTATAGCCCATGTCGTACGGACCTGAGTAGCTATCGATTCGATAGCAATTGACGCTGCAGCTTGTGATCCCGGACTTGATCCGGGATCCAATCCTGCGAACCGAAGCCGCGCGCAAACACGCATGGATAACGGGTCAGGCCCGCAATGACACCCCCAGGAAAACTACTGCCGCGCCGTCCGCACATTCGGCGGCAGCGCCTGCGGATGGCTGGTGCGGAACGGGTTGATGTCCAGGCCGCCGCGGCGCGTGTAACGCGCATACACCGACAGGCGCAGCGGCCGGCAGCGCGTCCAGAGGTCCATGAAGATGCGCTCCACACACTGCTCGTGGAACTCGTTGTGGTTGCGGAAACTCACGAGGTACTGCAGCAGGCCTTCCTGGTCGATCGGCGCGCCTTCATACCTGATCTGCACACTGCCCCAGTCGGGCTGGCCGGTGACCAGGCAGTTGCTCTTGAGCAGGTTGGAGCTCAGTGTTTCCGTCACCGGCGGCTCGTCATGGTCGGCAAACAGCAGTTCGGGCGCCGGTGTGTAGTGGACACATTCGACATCGAGCCGGTCCAGGTTCAGCCCGTCGACTTCATGCACCGGCTCCTGATCGAACAGCTCGGGCCCCAGCGTCTTGACGCCGACACCGGCGCCGACTGCGCTATTCAGGTCGGCGCGGATGCGCTCGCGCACTTCGCGCGCATCGGTGAAACGCGTGTTGTTGAAGCTGTTGAGGTAGAGCTTGAAGGACTTGCTCTCGACGATGTTGGGCGACTCGCAGGGCACGGTGATGTGGGCCAGCGCGACCTGCGGCTTGCCGCGCATATTGAGCCAGCTCAGCTCGAAGGCGGTCCACATGTCGGCGCCCATGAAAGGCAGGGTATCGCCGAGGCCGATTTCGGCACGCTTGACGGCGCGCGGAATCGGAAACAGCAGCGAGGCGTCGTAGTGGTCGATGTAGGCCGAGCTTTTGCCGAGTTGGGATTGTTCAGGGGTGTTATTGGCCCCCACGCTTGCGGCTGGCGCCGCTGCGCTGCCCCCCGAGGGGGCGTTCGCGCCTTGGGGCGGCCCTGCGTCGCTCATGTCTTGGCTCCTTGTGCTGTGTTGAGATGCGGGATCAGCGGTTCAAGAATGCGCTGCACCACGCCGGCCGGCAGGTCGTGGCCCATGCCTTCGATACCGACCAGGGTCGCGCCGGGAATGCGCCGCGCCGTGTCTTCGCCGCAGGCGTAAGGCACCAGCGGATCGGCCTTGCCGTGGATCACCAGCGTCGGCACCCGCAGCGCGCCCAGTGCGTGGGCGCGCTGGCTGTCGGCGGCGATGGCCGCCATCTGGCGCACCGTACCGGCCGGGTAAAAGCTGCGCCTGGCTGCCGCGGCAATCCGCTCCCGCAGTTCGGCGTCGTCCATCGGGAAACCCGGGCTGCCGATGGCCTTGAACAGCCTGACGTAATGGTTCAGCACCGACTCGGGGTCCTTGCCGGCCGGGCGGCTCAGCAGCACCCGCATGACCTGCGGTTTGGCCTGCGGCAGGCCGCGCGCGCCGCTCGAACTCATGATGCTGGTCAGGCTCAGCACCCGCTCCGGCGCGGCGATCGCCACACGCTGCGCGATCATGCCGCCCATGCTGACACCAACCACATGTGCTTTCGCCACCCCCAGCGCATCGAGCACCGCCAGCGTGTCGGCCGCCATGTCGCCCAATGAATACGGCGACTTCACCGGCAGGCCCAGCTTGTATTTGAGCCCTTCCCACAGCAGGTTGGGCAAACCGAGGTGATCGAACTTCTGCGACAGCCCGATGTCGCGGTTGTCCAGCCGGACCACACGGTAACCGGCGTCCACCAGCGACTGCACCAGCGCCGGCGGCCAGGCCACGAGCTGCATGCCCAGGCCCATGATCAGAAGAACCACGGGAAGGCCGGTCGTGTCACCGGCGTGGGTGTCTTCTACTTCAATGTCGATGCCGTTTGCTCTTAATTTCATAGCTGTACAGTGTCGCCAACCATGGGCTGAGGGCCTATTTCTTCCTCATTTAGCTGAATTTTCGTTCACGGAGCCATTTTGTGGCTATCCACTTCTCACCGGCCAGCACCGGCATGCCACCATGCAGGGTCTGGCTGCAGGGATGCGCCTGGCCGTAGCTGAAAAAGACCGCACTGCCGCGCCGCGGCGCGACCTGCAGCCGCAGGTCGGGAAACACCGTGGCGCCGCCTTCGCCCGGCTCCTGCAGGTAAATGACCAGGGTGGCCACACGCTGGCCGCCGCGCGCCAGGATGGTGGCGCTGCCGGGTTCGTCCGGGTCGAAATAATCGTAGTGCGGCTTGTATTCGGCGCCGGGGCCGTAGCGCAGCACCTGCAGGCCTTCGCCGTTCTCGACCGGCCAGTCCAGCAGCTTCGCAATCCGTGCCTCGATGGTCGCCACCAGCCCGGTTTCGCCGCGCAGGAAAAACATGCCGTCGCTGGTGCGGTCGGCATGCACTTCCTCGCCGCCGCTCTCGAGCGCCACCGTCAGCGAGCGCTGCAGCCGTGGCCGGGCCGCGTCTATCAGCGCCAGGCATTCGTCGGCATCGAGCAGGTTTTCGAGCACCAGCAGGTCGGGCGCGCGCATGACGGTGCTGATCGCCACCTGCCGGTCGCCGGCATCGAGCCGCAGACTGGACGCCGCAGCCGCTGGCCAGGGAACGGGCACGGCCGCCGGCGGTGTTTCGGTCAGGGCCTCCGTCGCCACCTGGTGGCTCCAGCCGGCCGTCAGCATCGCCTGCAACACCGCTTCACGGCCGTGGCCGTCGGCGGTCTGCGCGGCGATCCACTCGCGCAGGTCGCGCGAGATCGCCTGGTGCTGGCCGGTGATCACAGGTGCAGGCATGTCGGGACCTTCCGTGAGCGGGGGATTCAGGCCGCCTGCCTGCGGCGAAACACCAGCCGGTCCGGCGCGGACACGGTGGGCTCAAAGCGGTAGCCTTCGGCGTCGAACCCCTCGAGCTTTTGGACCGTCGCGGCTTTTTTCTCGATCGCATACCGCACCATCAGGCCGCGGGCGCGTTTGGCGTTGAAGCTGATGATCTTGTACACGCCGCCCTTGTACTCTTCAAACACACAAGTGACCACGCGGGGCTTCAGGGCCCGGCGGTCCACGGCCTTGAAGTACTCCTCGCTCGCGAGGTTGACCACCACCGGCGAGGTGTCGGCGGCGGCACGCTGGTTGAGGTAGGCGGCAATCTTCGTGCCCCAGAACTGGTAGAGGTTGCGGGCCTCGCCAACGGCCAGTGCCGTACCCATCTCGAGCCGGTAGGGCTGCATCCGGTCCAGGGGGCGCAACACGCCATACAGGCCGCTCAGGATGCAGACATGGTCCTGCGCCCAGCCCAGTTGCGATTCGCTGAGGGTTTTGGCATCCAGCCCGCCATACACGTCGCCATCAAAGGCCAGCACCGCCTGCTTCGAATTTTTCGCGGTGAAACGCGGCGACCAGGCCTGGTAACGCGCCACGTTCAGGCCGGCCAGCGCATCCGACAGATGCATCAGCGTGCTGATCTGCTGCGGCGTTTTTTCGCGGAGCACCGCGATCAGCTCGGCCGACTGGCGCGCGAACAGGGCGGGGGTGTGGGTGGCGACCTGGGGCGGCGTGTCGTAGTCCAGCGACTTGGCCGGCGAGAGGAGAAACAGCATGGAGGGGAATTCTTGGCGTTCTTGGAAATAAGGCGAACCCCCACTTTACGACAGCCGGGCCGGCCCACGCCAACGGCGGGCTCAAGGAAGCGCGGAAGATGCCCTGGCGGCAGGGGCTTTGTCCAGCGCTTCCCGGGTTCAGCGCAGGTCGCTGGCCAGCGACGTCAGGGTTTCGGCCGCGATCGCCACATGGGCCGGGTAATGCGTGTGGTCGCAGCCGAGCTTGACGCCGGCGCCGGCCTTGACCGCCGCGCACATGGCGGGGGTCAGCTCGAAACGCACAAAATGCACGGCCGAGGTCTTCTCCTCGTTTTCGCGGTCCATGTCCTCGTCGGCAATCGCATACACGCGGCTGTGGCCCTCGACCTCGACAAACAGGCGGTCTTCCACCCCGATCAACCGGGCCAGTTCACGCTTGCGCTCGTTGATATCGGGATACTCGAGCAACACCGTGGCCTTCCAGTTGCTGCCGTCCGGCATCAGCGGCGCATAGGCCTCGATTTCCTGGTGGATGCCGTCTTCCTCGAAGATTTTTTCGATGCGCAGCATTTCCTGGATCTGGTAACGGATGCTGGTTTCGCTCTCGAACTGCAGGTTGATGTGTTCGCCGAGGCGCACGCTGCGCAAGCGGCGGTGCGCCATGATGGCGGCCTTGTTGTCCTTGCGGTACTTGCTGTAGGCCTCCAGCGTCATGAGGCTGTCGGCGGTGATTTTTCCGGTGACTTGCATCAGGGCTCCTCGGCAGCTACTTCAGTCCGTAAGCGGTGCGGACCAGGGTCAGCGGGTGTTTCTGCGGCGGCGCACCCAGCTGGTTGACTTCGAAGCCCTGGGCGATGTGGTGGCCGCCCAGCGGGCAGTCGCTGCTGATCACGTCCGGCAGCCCGCCGTCCTTGTGACTGGCCATGGCCTTGAACAGCGGCTTGCCGATCTTCATCGCCTGCTGGTGGTAGGGCAGCTTCACGCCGAAGGTGCCGGCGTGGCCTGAGCAACGTTCGTGGGTGTGCACGCTGGTGCCGGGCACCATTTTGAGCATTTCCTCGGTTTTTTTTCCGATGTTCTGCACCCGGCCATGGCAGGGAATCTGGTAGCTGATCTTGCCCAGCGGCACCGGAAACTCCGTCTTGAGCAGGCCGTCGCGCTTGCGTGCCATCAGGTACTCGAAGGGGTCCCACATGTGTTCCCTGACGAGCTGCACTTCGGCATCGTCCGGGTACATCAGCGGGATTTCCTGCTTGAACATCAGCGTGCAGCTCGGCACGGCGCTCAGGATGGCAAAGCCGTCCCGCGCGTACCTGGCCAGCACCGGGATGTTGGCCTCTTTGCTCCGGTTGACCGAATCGAGGTCGCCCAGCTCCAGCTTGGGCATGCCGCAGCACTTTTCCTTGTCGACCAGCACATAAGGCACCTCGTTGTGGTCCAGCACCTTGAGCAGGTCGTGGCCGATGCCGGGCTCGTTGTAGTTGATGTAACAGGTCGAATAAATCACCACCTTGCCCGGCGTTTTGGCACCGTCCCTGACCGCATGGGGCGGTGACTCGGGCGCGCCGGAGCGGAACTTTTTTGTCGCGAGTTCGGGCAGCCAGGCGTTTTGATCCACGCCCAGCACTTTTTCCATCACGGCGCGGGCTGGCTTTGTCCGATTGACCGCATTGGCCACCTGGACCACGATGGGAATGCCGGCAAACTGGCCATGGACATCGGTGGACGACAAAAACCTCTCGCCCATGCCGACTTCGCCTTTTCTGAACTTGATGGCCTTGGCGCGCAGCATGGTGTGCGGAAAATCGAGGTTGAATTCATGCGGCGGCACATAGGGACACTTGGTCATGTAGCAAAGGTCGCACATGTAACACTGGTCGACCACTTTCATGTAGTCCCTTTTGTCCACGCCATCGACCTCACCGGTGCTGCTGCCATCGACCAGGTCGAACAGCGTGGGGAAGGCCCCGCACAGGCTCACACAACGACGGCAGCCATGGCAGATGTCGAAGATGCGCTCCAGCTCATGGACAGTCGCTTCCTCGTTGTAGTAGTCCGGGTTTTTCCAGTCGATCGCGTGGCGTGTGGGCGCCTGCAGATTGCCTTCTGTGGCCATGGCATACCTCTCTGATGGGAGCTTTGTGGGGTAGTTCAGAAACCCTCTCGCAAGCCACCACGCCGTGACGGCGTAGCGAGCGGGTGCAGGGCAAGTCGCGGGTGTCGGGTCACCGCAATGTGCCCACGGCACATGAGGATGGCCCGATCAAGACCCGCAACGCCGCCATGCGCCCGCGCAGTAGCCGTGAATCAATCCACGAGTTCAGCCAAAGCCTTGGTGTAGCGATTCGCATGCGAACGCTCGGCCTTGGCCAGCGTCTCGAACCAGTCGGCGACTTCATCGTGGCCTTCATCACGCGCGGTTTTGGCCATGCCGGGGTACATGTCGGTGTACTCATGGGTCTCACCGGCCACGGCCGAGGCCAGGTTCTCACGCGTGCCGCCGAAGGGCATGCCGGTGGCCGGGTCGCCGCACTGTTCCAGCCACTCGAGATGGCCGTGTGCGTGGCCGGTCTCGCCTTCCGCGGTGGAGCGGAACAGCGCTGCAACATCCGGTTGGCCTTCGACGTCGGCCTTGTTTGCGAAATACAGATAACGGCGGTTGGCCTGGGATTCGCCGGCGAATGCGGCCTTCAGGTTTTCTTCCGTCCTGGAGCCTTTGAGAGCAGCCATGGAAATCTCCTTCGTGGTTGTAAAAGTCCTGGCGTCCCCCGGCGTCAGCACGGGGAACGCAAACACCTTAGACCCGTCCGGTCCTGGCGTCAAATGGCCTGGCTCAATCAGTCCTCACAATAAAAACTATCGAGCGCTGGCCATCAAAAACCGTTCGCGACACCCGATCCGGCCGGCATCAGGTGGCCCGCTTGGCATGTGCAGGGAGTTACGGTATAGTAAATGCATTATGAATAGGTGAATTCGAGTCGCATCTCTGGTGCGGCTGGATCGCCCCTGATGACATCCCCCCGGAGATCGCCATGGCTGCCCTGCCCACCACCCTGACCCCGCCCCCCGCCCTTGCCTTGCTGCCGCCTCCGGCGCCAGTGCAGCAACTGCACCACTACGCCTACCGCGCCAAAGACGCCGAGGAAACCCGGCATTTTTATGAAGACATCCTGGGCCTGCCGCTGTACCACATCATCCAGAGCGACTACGTTCCGAGCACCGGTGAGTACTGTCCCTACACCCACTTTTTCTTCCGGCTGCAGGACGGCTCCTTCATTGCGTTTTTCGACCTCGGCAATGACGAGGCGGCCCTGCCCTCGCCGAACACGCCGCTGTGGGTCAACCACATCTCGTTTCGCGTCAACACGGTGGCCGACCTGGAAGCGATGAAAGCGCGGCTCGAGGCCGATGGCATCGAGGTGCTGGGCGTGACCGACCACCACATCTTCAAGAGCATTTACTTCTTCGACCCGAACGGTGTGCGGCTGGAACTGACGGCGCAACTGGCCGACGAGTTCCAGATGCTGCAGGAGAGCAAAACCGCCCACGCCAGGCTGGCCGAATGGACGGCGCGCAAGCAGCAGTGGCGCCGTGACAAGGCGGCCGGCCAGGCCGCCGAAGCGCTCAAGCCGCAGCAGAACGACAGGCCCGAGTTCGGCGGCAAAGCCGCCGCCTGACGCGCCCCGTTTACTATTATTTTGATAGCAGCCTGCGCCCGTGCGACATGGGCCAGGCCCCGAAAATCCTGAAAAACAGATCACTGCCGGGAGCGCCCCACGCCATGCTCGAGACCCAAGCCGCCTACGCCGGGCCGGCGTTCACCAACGGTTATGAATTCACCCAGGGCACAGGTTACGCCCTGCCTGAGTACCCTTTCGTGGCTCCGCCCGAGCTCCACGCCAAACACATCAGGCGCCACCCCATCGTCATCGTCGGCGGCGGCATCACCGGCCTGAGCCTGGCCTGCGCGCTGGCGCGTTATGGCGTCGAGGCCGTGCTGCTGGATGAAGACAACACCGTCGGCGTCAAGGGCGCGTCGTCGCGCGGCATCTGCTACACGCAGAAGTCGCTGGAGATTTTCCACCGCCTCGGCATCTACGAGCGGATTGCCGCCAAGGGCGTGCAGTGGAGCGTGGGCCGCACCTTTGCCGGTGAGGACGAGGTCTATTCCTTCGACCTGCGCCAGCAGAGCAATTTCAACCTCTCGACCCAGCCGCCCTTCATCAACATCCAGCAGTTCTACATCGAGGGCTACCTGGTCGAACGCATTTACGAATTGGGCCATGTGGACCTGCGCTGGAAGTCGCGCGTCACCGGCTTCACGCAGAACGCCGATGTCGCCACGCTGACGGTGCAAACGCCCGCGGGCAGTTACCAGATCGAGGCCGAGCATGTGATCGACGCTTCCGGCTCGCACACGCCGTTTCACGACTGGGTGGGCGCCAGCATGCAGAACAAGCGCGGCGATGACCGCTGGTGCATTGCCGACGTGCGTTTTTCCACACATCCGCCGGTCGAGCGCCACACCTGGATCGAGGCGCCCTTCAACGAAAACCGCGCGGTCTGGCAACACCTGATGGCCGACGATGTCTGGCGCATCGACTACCAGATGGCGCCCAACGCCAACCCCGACGACGTGAGCCGCGAGGACGTGGTGCGCGAACGCCTGCAACGCCAGTTCGGCAAGGACGTCGATGTCGAAATCGTCTGGGTCGGCCCTTACGCCTACCGCAGCCGCTGCCTGGACCAGCTGCGTGTGGGCCGGGTCTTTTTCATGGGTGACACCGCAAAAATCGTCAGCCCCTTCGGCGCACGCGGCGGCAACACCGGCGTGGCCGACGCCGACAACCTGGCCTGGAAGCTGGCCGCCGTGCTGCGCGGCCGTGCCAGCCCGACCTTGCTCGAGAGTTACAACGCGGAGCGGCTCGAAGCGGCCCAACAAAACGTCCAGGTGACCAACCGCACCGCGCGTTTCCTGCGGCCGGCCGACGGCATGGAGCGCTGTTTTCGCACGGCGGCCATCGGCCTGGCCAGGCAGTACCCGTTTGCGCGCTCACTGGTGAACACTGGCCGCATGGCGGTGGCCAACAGCTACACACGTTCGTCCATTTGCGACGACACCGGCGGGCAGTCGGTGCAAAACGTGGCCTTT
>PNNC01000199.1 GCA_013824015.1 Polaromonas sp. | reverse complement strand
TTGGCCTGGCCGGCATTGCCGGAAGCGCCGACCACCGAGGTGATGCTGATGATGCGGCCGTAACGCTGCTTCATCATGGTGCGCATGACGGCACGGCTCATGCGGAACACGGCTTTGAGGTTGGTGTCCAGCACGGCGTCCCAGTCGTCATCTTTCAGGCGCATGGCCAGCATGTCGCGCGTGATGCCGGCATTGTTGACCAGCACCTGCAGGCCGCCATGCTGCTTGACGATCGCGTCGATCAGCGCTTCGGCGGCGGCCGCATCGTTCACATTGAGGTTGTTGCCGGCACAACCAGGAAACGCTGCCAGCGCCTGGCTGATCTTCGCCGCCCCCTCATCGGTGGTGGCGGTGCCGATGACTTTCAGGCCCCGCTGCGCCAGTTCCAGCGCAATCGCCGCGCCAATGCCGCGCGAGGCACCGGTGACCAGCGCCACCTGGCCTTCAAATTTGATATCAGACATGACTCTCCCCACGTTTGCGGCTACGCCGCTGCACTGCCCCCCAGGGGGCGCTGACGGCTTGGGACGACCCGGCGCCGTTCATGCCAGCGCCTCCCTGGCCTGCTTCAGGCTGTCCGGATCAAACAGGGCCACGCCCGTCATCTCCGCATCGATACGTTTGACCATGCCGGCCAGCACCTTGCCTGGGCCGCATTCGACCACGCTGGAGATGCCGCGCGCCTTGATCGCCAGCACACACTCCACCCAGCGCACCGGCCCGAAGGCCTGCGCATACAGGGCCGCGCGGATGCGCTCGGGATCGGTCTCGACCGCGACCTCGATGTTGTTGATCACCGGAATCAGCGGCGCGGCAAACACGGTGGCCGCGAGTTTTTCCTTCAGCTTGTCGGCGGCAGGCTTCATCAGGCTGGAGTGAAACGGCGCCGACACCGGCAGCGGCAAGGCGCGTTTGGCGCCGTTGGCCTTGAGCACTTCGCAGGCTTTTTCCACGGCCGCCTTGCTGCCGGCAATCACGGTCTGCATCGGATCATTGAAATTGACGGCTTCCACCACTTCGGCCGTGCCCGGTCCAAACGTGCGCAGGGCCTCGGCACAACCCTCCATGACACGCGCTGCTTCCATGCCGAGGATGGCGGCCATCGCGCCCACACCCACCGGCACCGCATCCTGCATGGCCTGCGCACGAAAACGCACCAGCGGGGCGGCCTGCGCCAGGCTCAGCACGCCGGAGGCGACCAGCGCGGAGTATTCGCCGAGCGAGTGACCGGCCACCACCGCCGGCGCGGCGCCGGTCTCGGCCATCCAGGCGCGGTAGGCGGCAACACCCGCCACCAGCATCACCGGCTGGGTGTTGGTGGTCAGGCCCAGCGCTTCCTTCGGGCCCTCCCTGATCAGCTGGCCCAGGTCTTCACCGAGCGCATCCGAGGCTTCGCGCAGCGTCTCGCGCACCGCCGGGTGCTCGCCCCAGGCGTCCAGCATGCCCACAGACTGCGAACCCTGGCCCGGAAAAACAAAAGCAAAAGGTTTCATGGAAATTTTTAATCAGATTGGCCGGCAGCCCATGACGGACGGGCCTGACCAGCTACAGATTCAGGAGCACCGCGCCCCAGGTGAAGCCGCCACCCACACCCTCGAGCATCAGGGTGTCGCCTTTTTTGATCTTGCCGCTGCGCACCGCAACATCCAGTGCCAGCGGAATCGAAGCGGCCGAGGTGTTGCCGTGCTGGTCCACCGTGACGATCAGCTTGTCCAGCGGCAGCTTCAGCTTTTTGGCGGTGCTGTGCATGATGCGGATGTTGGCCTGGTGCGGGATCAGCCAGTCGATGTCGCTGTCCTGCAGGCCAGCCTTGGCCAGGGTGGCGCGGGCCGCTTCTTCGAGCACGCCGACCGCCAGCTTGAACACCGCTTGGCCGTCCATCTTGAGCAGCGGGTCGCCCAGCACCTGGCCGCCGGCGACCGTGCCGGGCACACACAGGATGCCCACGTGTTTGCCGTCGGCATGCAGGTCGGTCGCCAGGATGCCGGGCGTGTCGGAGGCTTCCAGCACCACAGCGCCGGCGCCGTCGCCAAACAGCACGCAGGTGGTGCGGTCCGAAAAATCCAGGATGCGTGAGAACACCTCGGCGCCGATCACCAGCGCCTTGCGGGCGGAACCGGTCTTGATCATGGCGTCGGCCACGGTCAGCGCGTAGACAAAACCGCTGCAGACCGCCTGCACGTCGAAGGCCGGGCAGCCGGCGATGCCGAGCTTGTGCTGCAGGATGCAGGCGACCGACGGGAACACCATGTCCGGTGTCGAGGTGGCGACAACGATCAGGTCGATGTCGCTGGCCTGCAGGCCGGCGGCCTGCAGGGCATTTTTTGCCGCCTCGAGCGCCAGGTCACTGCTGCAGACCTCGGGCGCGGCGAAATGCCGGGCACGGATGCCGGTGCGCTCGACAATCCATTCATCCGAGGTTTCCACCCCTTTGGCCGCCAGGTCGGCCGCCAGGTCGGCATTGCTCAAACGGCGCGGCGGCAGGTAGCTCCCGGTGCCAGTGATACGTGAATAAGGGCTCATGACTTTCAGTGCGCTGGCGCTGGGTCGGTCTGCAAGGCAGCCGCTTCGGCGCCTGTTGCATCCACCGGTCCCATCGCCGCTTTGGCCAGCAGGGGGGCGGCGTGGGCGATACGTTCCTGCACCCGGTCCAGCAAATTGTTGCGAGCTGCATCATAAGCGCGATTCAGGGCCCGCTCAAAAGCAAAGGCATCGGCCGAGCCATGACTCTTGAACACCAGGCCGCGCAGGCCCAACAAGGCGGCGCCGTTGTAACGCCTATGGTCTACACGATTTTTAAATGCAGATAAGACCGGATAAGCAACGATGGCCGCAGCTTTGGTGAAAATGTTTCTGGAAAATTCAGCCTTGATGAAACCACCAATCATGCTGGCCAGGCCTTCGCTGGCTTTCAGCGCCACATTGCCAACAAAACCGTCGCAGACCACGATATCCACCACACCCTTGAAAATATCATTGCCCTCGACATTGCCGTAAAAATTCAGATCGCCACTTTTAGCGGCAGATCGGAGCAATTCACCGGCTTTTTTTATAACTTCGCTGCCTTTTATGGCTTCTTCGCCAATATTGAGCAGGCCCACCGTGGGGCTGGGCTTGTCGGCAATGGCGGACACCAGCGCGGAACCCATCACCGCAAACTGGAACAGGTGATCTTCGGTGCAATCGATGTTGGCACCCAGATCCAGCACGGTGGTGGCGCCGCCGGCGGCATTGGGCAGCTGGGTGGCAATGGCCGGGCGATCAATCCCATCGAGCGTCTTGAGCACATAACGCGCAATCGCCATCAGCGCGCCGGTGTTGCCGGCAGACACCGCCGCCTGGGCGCCGCCCTCCTTGACCTGGCTGATGGCCACCCGCATCGACGAGTCTTTTTTGCGGCGCAGGGCGACCTCGATCGGGTCGTCCATGGTCACCACCTCGGCGGCGGCCAGCACCTGGCAACGGGGATGTGACTGGATCCGGGGAAGTGCGGGCTGCGTGGCGAGCACCTCGGGCTGGCCCACCAGCACGATGCCGGCGTCGGGATGACTGTCCAGAAAGGCCAGGCAGGCCGGCAGGGTGACGGACGGGCCGAAATCGCCGCCCATGGCGTCGACAGCTATCCTGATCATGGCAGGACCGGTGCAGTCAGAAAATGGGAATTCAACAAAACAAAGGCCCGCAGGATGAGTGCGGGCCAGTTCTTAAAGCGCGGAATTACGCTTCGGATTTGGTTTTCAGCACCTTGCGGCCACGGTAGAAACCGGTGGGGCTGATGTGATGGCGCAGGTGGATCTCGCCAGTGGTGGACTCGACAGCCAGACCTGGAACGGTCAGGGCATTGTGCGCACGGTGCATGCCGCGCTTGGAAGGTGATTTTTTGTTCTGCTGGACGGCCATGATCCGCTCCTGAGGGGGTATAGGGTTGGTAAATTGCGTCCTGAACCCGTGAGCGGATCCCGGCGCGAAGCCTTTGATTATAGCTTGATACGGCCTGCTGTTCCAGCCCCCCACACTGATGCGCCCTGAAAGCGCGGCGCGGGGCGTGCCGCAAGCGCTGAAAACCCGGCCTATGTGGGCTTTTTGAGCTGGGCCAGGGCCGCAAAAGGATGCGGTTTGGCCTCCGTTTCGCCATCGGGTGGCGCCAGATCGGCTTCACCGGCACTGAACACCGGGGTCTCGGGACAGGTCTCGTGCATGGGCACCAGCGGCAAGGCCATCAGCAATTCGTCCTCGACCACGGCCTGCAGGTCAAACTGCGGCGCCATCACCAGCAAATCCTCCTCCGACGCGTCGTCCTCGGCCATCGCGATGTCTTCATCGGCCACAAAGCGGTACCACTGGTCGATCTCCAGCGGCGTGGCCACCGCGCCCATGCAGCGCTGGCAGGTCAGCGGCAGGCTGGCGCTGGCTTGCAGATGGACCCAGACATCGTCCTCGGCCCCGCTGCGCGCGCGCAGCTCGCCGGTGGCGCGCCAGTTGATGGTCAAATCGGGCGCCGGCCCATGTGTTTCCTGGGCCAGGCGCTCCATATTTTGTAGCGGCGTGCGCTCCACCAGCGGCTCGCCGGCCTGGGCAAAGGCCGGCATGTTGAGACGCCGGGGGTTGAGGTTTTTCGACATGCCAGCAGTGTAAGAGAATCAGCGTATGAGCCCTTCCCCCGCCGAACCCGCCCGCACTGCCCGTCCCGTCACCGCCGGACGTCCCCTGATCCTGGGCTCCAGCTCGCGCTACCGCCATGAACTGCTGTCGCGCCTGGGCCTGGCGTTCGAGGTGGTGTCGCCCGACGTGGACGAAACCCCTGCGCCCGGCGAAGCCCCGGCCGCCCTGGCACGGCGTCTGGCGCTGGCCAAGGCCCGCGCAGTGGCCGCCAACTTCCCGCAGGCGGTGGTGATCGGCTCCGACCAGGTCGCCGACCTGAACGGCCTGCCGCTGGGCAAACCCGGCAACCATGAACGCGCGGTGGCCCAGTTGCGCCAGATGCGCGGCCAGACCGTGATTTTCCAGACCGCCGTCGCCGTGGTTTGCGCCGACAGCGGCTTCGAACAGGTCGAACTGGCCGCCGTGCAGGTCCAGTTTCGCGAACTCGGCGACGATGAAATCGAACACTACCTGCGCACAGAACAGCCCTACGACTGCGCCGGCAGCGCCAAAAGCGAAGGCCTGGGCATCACCCTGCTGGAGGCGATCCACAACGACGACCCGACCGCGCTGGTCGGCCTGCCGCTGATACGCACCTGCCGCATGCTGCGCGCGGCCGGCCTGATGCTGCCGGGTTCGGCGGGCGCCCGGCCATGAGCGCGGTGCCCAGAGGCAAGCTTTACCTGGTGCCGGCACCGCTGGACTTCGGCTGTGATGTGCTGGCGCCGCTGCAGGACGTGATCCCGCTGGGCACGCTGCAAATCGCGGCCACCCTGCCCTGCTGGATTTGCGAAAACGCCAAGAGCACACGCGCCTACCTCAAGCGGGTCGGCGAGGTCCAGCCGCTGCTGCAGCCGGTGCAGGCGCTGCAGATCACCGAACTGCCGCGCGAGGTGCACAAAAAGGGCGACCATGGCGGCGGCTTCGATGCCAAGCCCTTGCTCAAGGCCGCGCTCGAAGGCCGTGACATCGGCCTGGTCAGCGAAGCCGGCATGCCGGCGATTGCCGATCCGGGCTCGTCGGTGGTGCGCGCCGCGCACGAGCTGGGCATCCAGGTGTTGCCGCTGACCGGGCCGATGTCGCTGATGCTGGCGCTGGCCGCCAGCGGCCTGAACGGCCAGAACTTCGCGTTTGTCGGCTACCTGCCGCAGGACGGCGGCGAGCGCAGCCAGCGCATCCGCGAACTCGAATCGCTGGCGCTCAGGACCGGTCAGACCCAGATCTTCATCGAGACGCCTTACCGCAACACCGCGCTGCTGCAGGCGCTGCTGCAGACGCTGCAGGCCAACACCCGGCTGGCGCTGAGCTGCGGCCTGAGTTTGCCCACCGGCTGGTCGCACAGCGCGCTGGCCAGCACCTGGAAACGCGACAAGCCGGCAGCGCCGCTGGGCTTGCCGACGGTGTTCTGCATCGGCCGCTGAAGCGCTTCGCACAGCCAAAAAAAAGCCCGCGTGCAGCGGGCTTTTTCCATGGATGCATCGTGCTCAGCGAATTGCGGGGATCGCCTTCAGGCTGCGGATCGCGCCATCACCGATGGCCGCGCCGAAACGTTTGGCCAGTTTTTCGGCGACGTTTTCACGGCGTGTGTAGTCGATGATTTCCTCGGTCTTGACAATCTCGCGCGCCACGTATTCGAGCGAGCCGAGCTTGTCGGCCAGGCCCAGCTCGACCGCCTGCTGGCCGGTCCAGAACAGGCCGCTGAACATCTCCGGCGTTTCCTTCAGGCGCTTGCCGCGGCCGGTCTTGACGACAGTGATGAACTGCTGGTGAATCTGGTCCAGCATGGTCTGCGCGTAAGCGCGCTGCTTTTCGGTCTGCGGGCTGAACGGGTCCAGGAAACCCTTGTTCTCGCCAGCCGTCAGCAGGCGGCGCTCGACCCCGACCTTGTCCATCAGGCCGGTGAAGCCAAAACCGTCCATCAGCACGCCGATGCTGCCGACGATGCTGGCCTTGTCGACAAAAATCTGGTCGGCCGACGCGGCCACGTAGTAGGCGGCCGAAGCACAGGTCTCTTCCACCACGGCGTACACCGGCTTCTTGTGTTTGGCCTTGAGCCGGACGATCTCGTCGCTCATCATGCCGGCCTGCACCGGACTGCCGCCGGGTGAATTGATCAGCAGCACCACCGCCTGCGCGCCCTCGTCCTCGAAGGCGGCGCGCAGCGCAGCGTTGACAAACTCGGCGCTGGCATCGGCGCCGTCAGCGATTTCGCCCTTGATCTCGACCACCGCGGTGTGCGGCGTGGTCACGCTGGTGGCGGTGCTGCGGTGCATCGCAAACCAGACCAGGAACACAAAAAACGCCAGCCAGGACAGGCGCACAAAGGTTTTCCAGCGGCGCGCGGCCTTTTGCTCGTTCAGCGCCGAAAACGCCAGCTTTTCCAGCGTGGCGCGCTCCCAGCCCGGCGTCAGGCCGGCCTCGACCGGGCTGCGGTCTGCTCTGTTTTCAGGAGCAGCAGAAGCAGGCGCGGCATGGGCTGGAGGCCGATTTTGATCGTAATCCGGGTCGTCGGACGGGTCGGTGCGGTTTGAATCATTCATAAGCGGTAGTTTAGAACTCGATTGCCTTCAGTTTGTAGGAGGTATGCCAGAAAACAAGTCCATCACGCTCGTCAAGGTCAATTTTGACCAGTCCGCCGTGGCAGGGGCCGCCGCTGCAGGCGCCGGTGTCAGGCCGGTAGGCCGCGCCGTGGCTGGCGCACAGCAGCCACTGGCCGCTGTCGTCGAAGACCCGGTTCGGCTGCCAGTCCAGCTCCATCGCGACGTGGGTGCAGCGGTTCAGGTAGGCGTGCGGCCGGCCTTCAAAACGGATGGCAAAGGCGCGGCAGGTCTGCCCGGCATAGTTCACGTCGAAAGGCACGGCGTCCCCACCGTCAGCGAGATCGCTGGCGCGGCACAGGGCTACCGGGACGGCGTCGGCTTCAGGCATGCACAGCCAGCCAGTCATTGAGCTCGGCCACCGAATGGGCCACAAAACGTGGCTTGAGCACCTCGAAGGCCGCAAATTCATGCGCGCCGTAACTGACGCCGATGCTGGCGCAGCCGGCATTGACCGCCATCTGCAGGTCGTGCGTGGTGTCGCCAATCATCAATGTGCGCGCCGGTGTCACGCCGAACTGGTCCATCAGCTCATGCAACATGCGCGGGTGCGGCTTGCCGGCGGTTTCATCGGCGGTGCGCGAGGCGTCAAACCGTCCCTTGAGCTCAACCGCCTGCAGCGCCTCGTCCAGGCCGTGCCGGCTTTTGCCGGTGGCCACGGCGAGCCGGTGGCCACGCGACTTCAGCGCGGCCAGCAGCGGCAACACGCCCTCGAACAGGCTGATGTCGTTCTGGTGCGCGATGTAGTGGTGCCGGTAACGCGCGCCGAGTTCGGGGTATTTGCTCTCCGGCACATCCGGCGCGGCGTGGGCCAGCGCCTGCATCAGGCCCAGGCCGATCACATAGCCGGCGGCCTCGTCGGTCGGCACCGTGCCGCCCACGTCGCGGACCGCGGCCTGGATGCAGCGCACGATGATTTTTGTGGAATCGAACAGCGTGCCGTCCCAGTCGAAAGCAATCAGGTCAAAGTTCAGTGGCTTGGAGGGAGACGGCATGGATCGTGAAACTCTCGAGATCAGGGGGGAGCGCGGCCCGCAGTTCAATACGTTTGCCGCTCGAAGGATGGGTGAACTTTAACCGCCAGGCATGCAAAAACATGCGTTTGAGCGCGCCGCCCGAGGCTTCTTTTTGCAAGGCCTTGTTGAGCTCAAAGTCACCGTATTTGTCGTCGCCGGTGATCGGGTGGCCTTCGCTGGCCAGGTGCACGCGGATCTGGTGGGTGCGGCCGGTCTTGATGGTGACCTCCAGCAGGCTGTAGCCGCCATCCGGCGCCAGCGCCTTCACCTTGACCAGCGTGACGGCGCGCATGCCGTCGGGATGCTCCTTGCCGACCACCTGGACCCGGCGCTCGCCGTCAGCCAGCAGGTATTTCTGCAGCGGCTTGTCCAGCACCTTCTTGTTGGCCGGCCAGGCGCCCTTAACCATGGCGAGGTAAATCTTGTCGGTTTCGCGCTCGCGGAACTGCTCCTGCAGGTTTTTCAGCGCCACCCTTTTTTTGGCCACCAGCAGGATGCCGCTGGTTTCGCGGTCCAGACGGTGCACCAGTTCCAGGAAATGGGCCTCCGGGCGCGCCATGCGCAGCTGCTCGATCACGCCGAAAGCCACGCCGCTGCCACCATGCACCGCGACGCCAGCAGGTTTGTCGATGGCCAGCACATGCTCATCCTCGAACAGGATGGGAAACTCGCGCGAAGGCGCATAACCGCCCGCGGTGGACGCCGCGCCATGGCGCGCAATCTCGACCGCCATGGCCTCGGCCTTCTGGTCGGCCCGCTCCGAGGTGCGCACCGGCGGCAGGCGCACGACGTCACCGGCTTCAATCCGGGTATCGGCCTGCACCCGGCCCTTGTTGATGCGCACTTCGCCGCTGCGGATGATGCGGTAGACATGGGTTTTGGGCACGCCCTTGAGCTGGCGGATCAGGAAATTGTCCAGCCGCTGGCCGGCCGAGTCCTCGTCGACAGTTACAAACGTGGCTTGCGGGGCCGCTTTGTCGGGCATGGCCGACGGGTTCGGCGGCGCCGCAGCAGGCGCGGTGCGACCCGCTTCGGGAGCGTTTACGGGTTTACCCGGGCGAGCTGTTGGGGCTGAACCTGCGCCTATAATGTGTTTCACTAGCGACAAGCTGTAAGTGGTTGATTTGTCTGGGAGTTTAGTCCACCCACCGGTCAAGCCACTGCCAACAGCCTTGCTGGAAGGTCGACGCCACTGGCAGCAAATGCCTGCAAGCGCACGGTGCCAGGCACCCCGCGGCAGGAACATGGTGTGCAGAAGAGTCGACGTTTTGCGAATACAACTACGGAATACGATGTGTCCAGCCCCGCGGGCTGGCCACGGATAGCAGCGAAATCTGGTCTTTGAATGGGTAGCCTCTTGACAACACTGGTCGTACTGATGAACTTATGCCTGCGGCGCTTTTTAGCCCCGCTGTTTGGCATGAATCAGCCGCCAGCCCTTGTCCTGCGGGCGCAAGCAGCTACTGATTTTGTAGCACGCACCCGTCGGACCCCGGCTCGCCCCATCCACGCGCCTACGCCCAGACTGCACAGCTGACCGGTTTTTTCCGGTTCGCTGTTGCGCCGTCAAAGGCTCTCCGGCAATTCCCCACGTTCGCACAACGTCTGCTCCCGGCGTCGTTTGCCCGTTTGACGGGCAGTGATGTGAGAGACAGAGAAGAACCAAGGAAAACCCATGAAACGCATGCTGGTCAATGCCACCCAGTCGGAAGAACGCCGCCTGGCCATCGTCGACGGACAGAAGCTCCTCGACTACGAAATTGAAATTGAAGGGCGCGAACAGCGCAAGGGCAACATCTACAAGGCCGTCGTGACCCGGGTCGAGCCCTCGCTCGAAGCCTGTTTTGTCGACTACGGTGAAGACCGCCACGGCTTCCTGCCGTTCAAGGAAATCTCCAAGCAGTATTTCGCCCAGGGCGTGCCGGTCAGCCAGGCGCGCATCCAGGACGTGATCCGCGAAGGCCAGGAAATCCTGGTCCAGGTCGAGAAGGAAGAACGCGGCAACAAGGGCGCGGCCCTGACCACCTTTGTGTCGCTGGCCGGCCGCTACGTCGTGCTGATGCCGAACAACCCGCGCGGCGGTGGCGTCAGCCGCCGCATCGAGGGCGAAGACCGGGCCGAGCTCAAGGAAAACATGGACCAGCTGGAATACCCGGCCGGCGCCAGCATCATTGCCCGCACCGCCGGCATCGGCCGCAGCGCCGCCGAGCTGCAGTGGGACCTGAACTACCTGATCAAGCTCTGGACCGCCATCGACGGCGCCGGCAAGGAGGGCAAGGGCGCCTTCCTGATTTACCAGGAATCGAGCCTCGTCATCCGCGCCATCCGCGACTACTTCAACAGCGACATCGGCGACATCCTGTTCGACACCGACGACGTCTACGAGCAGGCGCGCCAGTTCATGGCCCATGTGATGCCCGAGCACGAGCACCGCGTCAAGCGTTACCGCGATGACGCGCCGCTGTTCTCGCGTTTCCAGATCGAGCACCAGATCGAATCGGCTTATGCCCGCACCGTGCAGCTGCCGTCCGGCGGCGCCATCGTGATCGACCACACCGAAGCGCTGGTGTCGGTGGACGTCAACTCGGCGCGCGCCATCAAGGGCGGCGACATTGAAGAGACCGCGACCCGCACCAACCTGGAAGCCGCCGACGAAGTCGCGCGCCAGATGCGTTTGCGCGACCTGGGCGGCCTGATCGTCATCGACTTCATTGACATGGAAGAGTCGCGCAACCGCCGCGACGTCGAAAACCGCCTGCGTGATGCGCTGCGCCAGGACCGCGCACGTGTGCAGTTCGGCACCATCAGCAAGTTCGGCCTGATGGAAATGAGCCGCCAGCGCCTGCGCCCGGCGCTGTCGGAAGGCGCATCGATTCCCTGCCCGCGCTGCGGCGGCTCCGGCCACATCCGTGACACCGAAAGCTCGGCGCTGCAGATCCTGCGCATCATCCAGGAAGAATCGATGAAGGACAGCACCGCCTCGGTGCTCTGCCAGGTGCCGGTCGATGTCGCGTCTTTCCTGCTCAACGAAAAACGTTCCGAGATCGCCAAGATCGAAATGAAGCAGCGCAT
The DNA here is from genome assembly GCA_013824015.1 of Polaromonas sp. Lineage (GTDB taxonomy): Bacteria > Pseudomonadota > Gammaproteobacteria > Burkholderiales > Burkholderiaceae_C > Polaromonas. Next base: position 3,656 of record PNNC01000199.1, on the reverse strand, counting down.
CAACGTGCTGCTGGTGCCCAACAAGACGCTGGAAACGCCCAACTACAAGCTCGAGCGCCTGAAACACGACGACCCGCGCCTGGACAACATCGAAGCCAGCTACAAGATGGCCGAAGAGATGGAAGACCCGACCACGGTCACGCGCCGCAGCCAGGAAAAACACAACAAGCAGGAACCGGTCATCAAGGGCGTGTTGCCCGATGCGCCGGCACCGCAGGCGATCCCGAAACCCGCGCCTGTGGTGGCCGTCGCACCGGTCGCGCCGGCACCGGTCCGTGTCGTGGCTGCCGCCCCGGCTGAAAAAAGCTTCTTTGCCAAGCTCAAGGAGTTTTTTGTCGGTGCCGACACGGCCCCTGTGGCCGCGCCCGTCCGCGAAGAGAAAAAGGAAGAACGCAGCGGCGAAGCGCGCCGTGACGGCCGCGGCGAACGCGGCGGTGAGCGTAGCGACCGCGGCGGTGAACGCGGCGGCCGTGACGGACGCCGTGGTGGACGCGGCGGACGCGGCGAAGGCCGCGGCGGTGAAGCCCGCGGCGAAGGCCGCCCTGAGCAGCCACGCGAAGCCCGCGGTGAACGCGGCGAAGGCCGTGGCGGTGAGCGCCGCGAACGCGGTGAGGGCCGCGCTGACCGTCCGGTCACCGAAGGCCGTCCAGAAGGCCAGCGCCCCGAGCGCGCGGCCGGTGAACGCCCTGAGCAGCCGCGCGAAGCCCGCGAGCCCCGTGAGCCGCGCGAACCGCGTGAACCCCGCGGCGAGCGTCCGGAAGGACAGGCCGCTGGCGCCGAGGGCCGTGAAGGCCGTGGCCGCCGCGGCCGCGGTGGTGATCGCGGTGATCGCGGTGAACGTGGCGAGCGCGGTGACCGCGCCCCGCGTGACGCCGAGCAGCAGGAACAAGCGCTGGCCAACCAGGCCGCGATGGCTGCAGCCATGGCCGGCGATGAGACACCGCGCCAGCAACGCCCTGCAGAGACCGGCGCTGACGGCGAACGCCAGGACGGCAACCGCAACAACAACGAAGCCCGCCCTGAAGGCCAGGGCCGCCGTGAACGCGGCGAGCGTGGTGAACGTGGTGAACGTGGCAATGGCCGCCGCAACGAGCGCCGTGACGATCGCAGCGACGGCAATGCGGCCCCGGTCGCCGGCGCGCAGGCCGACAGCTTTGACGCCGCCCACCCGGCCGTGGTGGCCAGCCTCGACGAAGCCGGCAACCCGGTGGCACCGGCGTCCTCGACCGATGTCCAGCCGCGCGCCGACGGCGACGAAGCTGGCGACCGCCAGCCGCGCGAACGCCGCAGCCGCGACCGTTATGGCCGCGACCGCCGCGAACGTTCGGAGCGTGGTGATGCGCCGGCGGAAGCCTCTGCCGAGGCTGGCGCAGTGCCGGCCTTTGCCGACAATTCGCAACCCTATCAGCCTGCAGCCCATGAAACACGGGCACCTGCCGCTCCTGAATTTGTAGCACAGGCGGAACCGGTGCGGGCCCCCCAGGTGGCGCCGCAAGCGGCACCGGTGGCTGCAGCCCCGATCGTGGTGGCAGCGCCCGTCGCCGCCCCCGCGGCAGCCGGCCGCGCGCTGCCCAAGGTGCAGACCTATGACCTGCCGCTGCAGGACCTGGCCCAGGTGGCCCAGTCTTCCGGCCTGCAGTGGGTCAACTCCGACGCCAGCAAGATCGCCGAAGTCCAGGCCGCGATGGCCGCCGAGCCCAAGCCCATCCACGTGCCGCGCGAGCGCCCACCGGCGCCGCAGCTGGACAGCGGTCCACTGGTGCTGGTCGAGACCAAACGCGACCTGCGCGACACGACCTTGCCGTTCGAGAACGCCGCTGTGACCGCACCGGCGACCGGTGAACGCGCGGAGTAATCTGCCGGTTGTGCCCGGCGAGGCACTTTGATCAAAGGCAGCTCCTGGGCTGCCTTTTTTTCGCCTGCGAGGAAGGTTGTATTCCGCGGCAAGGGCCTGCTGTCCCCTCATCATCGACTTGTGCGGTGTGCCAGCAAGCCGGGTCTCGCCCCGGCGGGCGACTCACTTTCTCTTGCTTCGCCAAGAGAAAGTAAGCAAAGAGAAGGCGACCCGATGGTCTGGGTCCCTCCGCTTCGCTGCGGGCAACCTGCGGTGCTCGATTCCAGCGGGGGTCGGCAGAACTCGCTTCGCTCGGACAACTGCCGCCCTGATCCCGCCTCCATCTGCGCTCCTCGGCCCAGCCCGACGGGTGGAAAAGAAAATGCGGATGCGGGGAGGCGGGGACGCGCAAAGCGCGTCCTCGCCGGAGCCCGATTGCGAATCCGTTCCCGTTCCCACCACCCTTCTGTATGCGCCGAGGAGCGCAGGGCCAGACGGATCAGGGCGAGCGATTGTTTGAGCGAAGCGAGTTCGAGCTCGACCCCGGCTGGACCGAGCACCGCAGGTTGCCCCTCGCAGCGTTAGCGAAGAGGGGACGCAGACAGTAGGGTCGCCTTTCTTTTGCTTACTTTTGGTGTTCGCCTAACTTTGCTTCGCAAAGTGAGCGAACCCCGCGCGTGAACGCGCCTTTGGCAGGCAAAGAAAACCCGCTTTGCGGGTTTCGCCAAAAGTGAGTTGCCGCCGGGCAACCCCCGGCCAACAGGCGCCAGGCGACTACCAACCATCGAAGCAGCCAGGGATGGATCCCGGATCCAGTCCGGGATGACAAACGGCGGGGACAGGGCCGCGGTCCATCCGGGCCCGCAGCCGGAACAAGGAAAACTAGACTTCCGCCGCCCGCTTGTACGCCCGGGCCGCGGCCTCCGCATCGTCGCGCTGCTCGGCCAGCAGCGCCAGCGCCCGCCAGGCGTTGCGGTGCAAGCCCGCGTCCTGCAGCGCCATCGCGGCCTGGGACAGCAGTTGCTGGGCTTTGCCCCAGAGCTGGCGCTTGAGGCAGGCCATGCCCGCCAGGTACTGCAGGTTGGCGTCGCGCGGGCGTTGCTGCTGCGCGGCCTCGATGCGCGCCAGCCAGGTCGCGTCGATGGAGTCCAGGCCTTGCTCCAGCACCTGGATCAGCTTGACGCGCAGGCTGTCGCTGATCTCCGAGCGCGGCTGCATCACCGGCTCCCAGACCTGCAGCAGCCAGGCGCGCGCCAGGTCGGCGTCGCCGTGCAAGGCCATCAGGCGCGAGGCGGCGTGGATCACCAGTTCGGGCATGGCGCGTTCGGCAGCATCCAGCGATAACCACGCGGTCTGCAGTTGCGCCGGATCGTGCGCGGCGCCCAGCAGCTCGAGCGCCAGTCCGCGCACAATGCTTTGCGCCGCCCCCGGCGAAAACGCCCGGTGTTTGGCCAGCAGGCGCGCGGTGTCCAGCGCCTGCGAGGTCTGCCTGGCCTGGCGCGTCGCGCGCAGCCGGGTGCGCAGCGCCAGCGTGCGCCGCGCCGCGCCCTGCGGCAACTGGCCCAGCAGTTCCAGCGCGCCGTTCGGGTCGCGGTCGTCCAGTGCCCAGCGCGCGGCGCGCAGTTGCACCCCTTCGCGGGTTTCCTGGGCGATGCGGTGGCTGCTGGTTTCCAGCGCCCGCTGCAAATGTTCTTCGCGCAGCGCCTTGTTCTGCAGCGACTGCGCGCTTTCGGCAGCCAGCAGGTGGGCCAGCAGCCGCAACTGCGTGGCGCGCGCGGCGTTGTAGCCGCCGACATCGGCGGAGGTGCGCGCCAGCTGGCTC
>PNNC01000190.1 GCA_013824015.1 Polaromonas sp. | reverse complement strand
CAGTGAAAAGCTCAGCGAGGCGTTGGCGATCGCATCCTGCGTTGCGGCCACGGCGTCGGCGTCCGGCAGGGGCTGGGCGGCAACGGTCGGCGGCTGGGCCACCTGGATGAGGGATTCTGGAGGGAGCATGGGCGGTACGCAGGAAAAAAGCCATTGTCGTTTGACGCGGCGACCGGTAACTGTAGGACAGCAAGCTAATTTTTTGTGTTGAATTTTGCGGGGGGCGGCGGGCGCTTGTGTGAAGCGTCGGTAAAGGGCCACGTCCTACGTTGTGGAGGGGGGACAGCCGATAACTGCGGCAGCCGGGGGCGGCTAAAGTGAAATCAACCAGATCCAGTTGGATATGGCTTTTGCAATGCTGCTGTCATCAGTCTTCCTTGCAAACTGCTTCAGTTTTAGACAGCTTCAGAGGAGTCAACCATGAACAAGTTTTCCATGCGATCCATTCCCGCCCTTGTGGCCCTGAGCGCCACGCTGGCTTTTGCCGCCCATGCCCAGGACGGCGTGCGTATCGGCACCAACAGCAACATCAGCGCCGATGTACGCGCCAATGCCGGCTCGGGTGCGTCGGTCAACTCGAACACGACCGTCAATACCAACGCCAGCGCCAACAGCGATGGCACCGTCAAGCGTGCCGTCAAGCGCACCGGCAATGCGGTGCAGCGTACCGGCAACAAGGTCGAAGGTGCGGTGGGTAATGCTGCCGATGCCACCCGCAGTGGCGCCTACCGCGCGAAAAACGCGGTTGGCGGCGCCGCTGCCAGGGCCGACAACGCGATCCAGCGCAATCTGCCGGGCAACAACAATGCCGGACCCGCGCCGCAGGTGAACGTGCAGGGTTCGGGCAACGTCTCCGCCGGCGGCGGCGTGCAGCGTCCTCCCCAGTAACTGGCACCCTTGCGTGCATCGGATCGCCCGCGGTGGCGGCCGGTGTGCGCAGCCAGACGCGATACACCTTGCGTCCTACAGTCGGCCAGCCGGTCAACCTATACCGGGGCCTGTTACGCAAATCTAAGCTGGTGATGTGGAGGCGCTCATGTAGCAAGACCTCTCACGAGCTTTCCTCCTGAAACCATTGAAAGAAACATGATGAACAAGACAACACAATCGATTTTGCTGGCCGCACTGATGGCCACCGCCGGCTTTGCCTCTGCACAAACCGTGACCAACCCGACCCCGGCCCAGGGCGGCCCGACGGTCCAGCGTCCTGCCGACGCCGGCACCATGCCCGCCACCCGTGCCGAAGTCAAAAGCGAGATTGACACGAAATCCGGCGCCAAGGTGGGCGCACCGGCCCAGGGTGGCAGCACCACCACAGGCGCTGCCGCCGCCGCTGGTTCGGGTGGCATGTCCGCCAACACCCGCGCTGATGTGAAAGCCCAGATCAACAACACCAGCAAGGCCGGTGCTTCCGCACAGGGCGACAGCACGGTGTCCGGTTCCGGCAAGGCCACGGCCAGCTCGACCACTTCGGCCGAGCGCAAAGCCGCCCGTGCCGAGCGCAAGGCCGCCCGCAAGGCCAAGCGTGACGCAACCGCCAACGCCACCGGCAAGGGCATGGACTCCGGCCCAAGCAGCCCTGCCAAGACTGCACCCCAGTAATCAGCAGGATCAGGCCCTTCGGGGCTTGAGAGCCGTGCCCGCTTCGCAAGAAGTCGGGCACTTTTTTTTGGGAGCGGTCATGCCTTAAGCTGCGACTTCAGCCCCCACGAAAGACCGCCATGCCGCGAGCCATCCTTGACGAATCCCGCATCCATCCAGCCATCCGCGGCACCGTGGCCCGTCACCAGCAGGCCATCGTGCAGGAGGTGCAAAGCGCGCTCGCCGCGCATGCCGTGGTGGTGGTGGGCATGGGCATGAATCCCTTTCCGAGGAAAGCCCGGCGCCGGCTCGACGCTGCCGGGGTGCCCTATCACTACCTCGAATATGGCAACTACCTGAACACCTGGCGAGAACGCAATGCGCTCAAGATGTGGACCGGCTGGCCCACCTTCCCGATGGTGTTTGTGCGTGGCATGTTGATTGGCGGCGCTGCCGAGCTGGACCAGCTGGCCGCCAGCGGCGAGCTGCAGCGCCTGCTGGCCTGAACCAAAGAAAAAGCCTGCGCCTGTCCGTCACGACAGGGCGCAGGCCCGACCCCGCTGCGCGCCGGTGGCGCGCGCGGAGGTGCTCCGCTCAGTCTCAGCCTTTGTGATGACCGTGGTGGCCGCCATGGCCTTTGCCGCCGCGGCCCATGCGCTGGCTGTCAAAGACCTTTTGCTGGTCGGCGGTCAGCGCTGCATAAAACGTCTTGGTGGCGTCACCGCGTTTGGCCATCGCCGTGTTCATCTCGGCCATGCGCTGGGCGCGCAGGGCATTCATCTTGTCGATGCGTTGCGGCGTGGTCAGCTTGTCGAACTCGGCGCGCATGGCGGCATGATCGGCCCGCTGGGCGGCATTGCGCGCCTGCGGCTGCACCGCGGCGGTCCAGGCCGACCAGGCGCCTTCCTGGGCGGGCGTGATCGCCAGCTTGGCCTTGAGTTCAGCCTGGTGCTTGGCGAAACGTGCCTGCATTTGGGCCGGGTCGTGGCGATGCTGGCCGTGGGGGCCGGCTTTCGCGCCGGCTTGGGCCGGAGCGGTGACGGTCGCTGGTGCGGCGGGGGCCGCGGTTTGCGCCACGGCGGCCATGCTGGCCGCGGCCATGATGCCGGCCAGGACCAGGGTGTTGACGGATTTCAGGGGTTTGAACACGGATGTCATCAGAGCGTCCTTTCGGTGGAGAGTCAGGGCTGTTGCCGGGATGGCGTCAGCTTGAAGGCAAGTTTGCGCGGCCTGTGTAAGGCCGCCATGACCCGAGCGTGAGGATTTCGTAAAGATTCTTGTCGTTGTGCGCGGCCTGTTCGGCCATCCGTGACACCGCGGAAAAATTGGCAAAACAGGCGCTCGCCCCTTGTCTGGAAAGGGCGGGCAGCTATCAAAAACAGAGCATCAGGGAGTGGCGGCGTGCTGGCCGAGGGCCGTCAGTTCGGCCGACAGCCGGTCCCAGGGCACGTCAAAGCCGGCGCGGGCCCGCTGCGGCGGTGCGGCGTGGCTGCGCAGCGCCCAGTGCGCGCCGGCGGTCACGCTGTCGATCAGCGGCACCGCCACCCCGGGCTGGATGGCGGCAGCCATGCCGGCCAGACCGGCGCCACCGAGGATCACGGCCTGGGCGCCAAGCTGGCGCACCGCGTCACGGCAGGCCTGGGCCAGCAGCGCGCGGGCGGCGGCCGGATCGGCGGCCAGTTCGGCGCCGGTGGGCACGACGGTGTGGATGCCGGCCAGCGCCGGCGCATGGCCCAGCGCCTGCGCCAGCCGCGCCAGCATCGGGCCCCAGCGCTCGCCGCCGGTGACGATGGCAAAGCGGCCATGGCGCGCGGCCTCGATAAACGCCGCCTCGGCCAGGCCGGTGACCGGTACCGGGCTGCTCTCGCGCAGGGCCAGCAGGCCGGGGTCACCGAAGCAGCCGATCAATACCGCGTCGGGTGCGGGCGACGGCGCGGCCAGCGCGGCGGCCCAGGCGTCCAGCGTGGCGTGGGCGGCCACCGCATAACTGGCCTCGTCGGCGATGTAGGGCGCGCCGAAACGCGCGGTGACGGTGCGCACCGACACATGCAGCCCGGCGGCGGCCTGCACATGGGTCTGCAGCAGTGCGCTGACGCGGGTCGACGTGTTGGGGTTGATGACCAGCAGCTGGCGCATGAAGGGTTTAGCCGAACAGCGCCGCCAGGTCGGGTGCGCTGTTGTCCGGCGGCGCGAATTGCAGCTGCGACTCGAGCCGCGTCAGGTGGTCATGCATGCGGCGCGCGGCCTCGGGGGCGTCGCGCAGCGTGATGGCGTCCAGCAGCGCGCGGTGTTCGCGGCAGCCGCAGGCGGTGGCTTCCTCGCGCTCGCGCGCATGGGCCGGGCTGTAGGTCATCAGGATCAGCGAGGTGCGGGAGGTCAACTCGCGCAGGATGCGGCCCAGGGTCTGGTGGCCGGCGCGTTCGGCGATGTGCAGGTGAAAGTCGCCTGACAGGCGGATCGCGCGGCGCATGTCGCCGGCCAGCCGGGCCGCGTCCTCGTCGGCGATGCACTGCTTGAGGCACAACATGTCGTCCTTGTCGGCGCGGGCGATGAACAGCTCGACCAGGCGCGGCTCGATCAGGCGGCGCGCCTCGAACACTTCGCGCGCCTCCTGCTCGCTGGGTTGCGCAATCGTGGCGCCGCGGTTCGGCGTGAGCGTGACGACCTGCTCGTTGGCCAGCCGTACCAGCACCGGACGGATACGCGTGCGCGACACGCCAAACGCGCTGGCGAGCTTGTCCTCGACCAGCTTGGTGCCGGGCGGCAGCCGGTGGTCGAGGATGGCCGACACCACCCGTTCGTACATCTCGCTGTCGCTCAGGGGGACCACGACCGCTTCGCTCATGACCGCGCTGTTTTCTGGCGTTTGCCCAGCCACATGGCCAGGCCGACCGCGATGCCCATGACCGCGAAGGACACGATGGTGGTGACCGTGCCCAGTGCATAGATCGAGGGCGTGGTGACGGTGGAGGTCAGGACCTGCAGTTCCAGCGGCAGGGTGTTGACGTCGCCGATGGCCTGCGAGGTGCGGGCGATTTCGTCCCAGCTCAGCGTGAAGCCGAACATGCCGATGCCGACCACCGAGGGGCCGATCAGCGGCAGCACCACATGGCGGAAGGCCTGCCACGGTGTGGCGCCCAGGTCGCGCGCGGCCTCTTCGTAAGCGGGGTTGAAACGGTTGAACACAGCGAACATGATAAGCAGGCCGAAGGGCAGGGTCCAGGTCAGGTGCGCACCCAGCGCAGAAGTCATCAGGCCCAGCGCGGTTCCGTAGTTCTCCAGCATACTCTCGGGCAGCATGGCCTTGATGCCGCTGTCGAGCAGTCGGAACTGCAGGCCGATGCCCAGCGACACGATGATGGACGGCATGATCAGGCTGGCGACGGTGATGAAAAACAAGGCATTGCCGCCGCTGAGTTTTTTGCGGAAGGCCAGGCCCGCCAGCACCGACAACACCACGGTGAACAGCATCACCACAACGCCCAGCATCAGCGAGCGCAAAAACGCTGCGCCGATATCGACCGTGCCCAGGCCTTCGGCCAGCTTGTGGAACCAGTGCAGCGAGACGCCGCGCATCGGAAAGGTCAGGCCGCCTTCGGGGCCCTGGAAACTCAGCACGAAGATGGTCAGCATGGGCCCGTACATGAACAGCACAAAAAGGCCGAAAACAATGGCCAGTGGCCAGAAGCCGGGGGAACGTTGTTCACCGGTGCGTTGGCTCATGGTTTTTGCTCCGTGTGAGCTGGCGAACGCGCCGGGCAGTCCGCTGCGCGAATGTCCCCCGGCTTCGCCTCCTCCCTGATTTCGCTCCGCGGGCTGCCCGGCGGCTTAGGCAAGAGCGTGGGGGTCATCGTGCGCAGCGAAGGGCCGCCCCGAGCAAGCACAGCCCCCTCGGGGGGCAGCGCAGTACGCGAAGCGACAAGCGTGGGGGTCACAACTCTTTCCTTATATCTACCAGCCGCGTCAGGCCCCAGATGATCATCAGCACAATCGCCAGCAGGATCACGGCGTTGGCGGCGGCCAGCGGGAACTGCAGGTAAGAGGTCTGCACCTGGATGATCTTGCCGATGGAGGCGATCTGCTGGCCGCCCATCACGCCGATGGTGACGAAGTCGCCCATGACGATGGTGATGACAAAAATCGAGCCGATCAGGATGCCGGTGCGCGACAGCGGAACAATCACGTTCCACAGCGTCTGCCAGCCGGAAGCGCCACTGTCGCTGGCCGCTTCGAGCAGGCTGCGGTCTATGCGCATCATCGAGTTGAAGATGGGCACGATCATGAACATGGTGTACAGGTGCACAAAGGCCAGCACCACCGAGAAGTCGGAAAACAGCAGCCACTCGACCGGCTGGTCCACGATGCCGGCGCCGACCAGGCCCTGATTCACCAGGCCGTTGCGGCCCAGCAGCGGCACCCAGGAAATCATGCGGATCACATTGGAGGTCCAGAAGGGCACGGTGCACAGCACGAACAGCGCGGTCTGCATGCCGGGCGAGCGCACATGAAAGGCCAGGAAGTAGGCCACCGCAAACCCGATCAGCAGCGTGATGCCCCAGACCAGCAGGCAAAACTTGAGCGTGGACAAATAAGTGGACAGCGAGACACACAGGTCGCCGTTGTCGGTGAGTTGGCTGCAGCCTTCAAAAATCGCAAGGTAGTTGCGAAACGTGAAGCCCGGGATCAGCTCGTACTCGTTGAAGTTCCAGAAGCTGACCATCAGCACCAGCGCCAGCGGCACCAGGAAAAAAATGGCAAACACCGCCGTGAACGGCGCCGCCTGCCACCAGGCCTTGACCGTGTGGGCGGGCGGGCTGGCGGCGTGTGAGGAGGTGGTGTGTGTGCTCATGGGTTTTTACATCAGGCGGGCAGCGTGACGGGATTGCGTCGCGAGGGCGCCGCGGCTGGAGCGAGAAGCGCAGCCGTACACAGGTACGGTGAGCATCACAGCGCCGGCCCCGGCGGCCGCAGTAGCAAGACCGTTACGCTGCGACGAACTCATTCCACTTGCGGACCATGTACTCGTTCTCGTCCATGATCGCGTTCCAGCAGGCGATGCCGCCCATGCGCGCTTCGTAGCTGCCGCCGTCGCGCACGCTGCCGGTCTTGGCCAGCACGTCGCCGTTCGGGCTTTTGATGTCCTGGCTGGCCGGTTTGCCTTCCATCCAGTAGCCCCATTCGTAGGCGTCCATCTTGGCCTTGGCGGTGTCCAGCACGGCGCTGTAATAACCCTGGCGGTTCAGGTAGGCGCCGGCCCAGCCGTCGAGGAACCAGTTGATGAACTCATAAGCGCCGTCGAGCTTGCGGCCCGACAGCGTGGCCGGCAAACCGAAACCGGCGGCCCAGGCGCGATAACCTTCCTTGAGCGGCTGGAAGTTGCAGGCGATGCCCTTGGTGCGCACCGCGGTTACGGCCGGCGACCACATCGACTGGATCACGACCTCGCCGGAAGCCATCAGGTTGACCGACTCGTTGAAGTCTTTCCACAGCGCGCGGAACTGGCCGGCCTTCTTGGCTTCGATCAAGGTCTTGATCGTGAGATCAATCTCCTGTTTGGTCATGTTGCCCTTGTCGGGGTATTTGTAGATGCCCTTGGCTTCGACCACCATGGCGGCGTCCATGATGCCGATGGACGGGATGTTCAGGATCGCGGCCTTGCCCTTGAACTCGGGGTTCAGCAGTTCGGCCCAGGAGTTGATGGGGCGCTTGATCAGGTCGGGGCGTATGCCCAGCGTGTCGGCGTTGTAAACCGTGGGAATCAGCGACATGAACTGGGTCGGCGACTTGGCAAACACCTTGGACTTCTCGCCTTCGAGGTAAATCACCTTCTTGGGCGCCGTGCCTTGGTCGCCGACGACCTTGCCGGCGACGGTGCCGGTGGTGAACAGCGGCGTGATCTTGTCGGCGTTCTTGATCTTCTTCGTGTCTATGCCCTTCAAGTTGCCGGTCGGCACAATTTTCTTCAGCGAGAAATACTCGGTGTCGATCAGGTCGAAGCTGTTGGGTGCGGTGACCGCGCGTTTGGTGACGTCGTCGGTGGTGACGGCCACATACTGGATGGTGATGCCGGTGTCGGCCTTGAACTTCTCGGCAATCGCCTTGTCCTGGTTCACGGCCGTGCCGAGGTAACGCAGGGTGATTTTTTCCTGCGCGTGCACGGCGGGCGCCAGGCCGGTGGCCAGGATGCCGGCCATGCCGGTGAGCAGGGTGCGGCGTTGCATGCCGGACGCTTCTGGGGTGGGATCGATGGTGTCGTTGGACATGGTGGCTCCTTGGTTAAAAACGTGAATGAGGCATCAGGCCCGCAGTGCGTGCGCGGCGTGCCAGGACAGGTGAACGGATTCGCCCAGGCTGTACGGGCGCTCGGAGAATGTCGCTTCGGGCAGCATCACCGAGACGCCGGTCGGGCCGGTGGCGGTGCTTGCGTCGAGTCCCAGCAACACATAGGTGCCCTGGTATTCGACATCGGTGATCACGGCTCCCATGCCGCCGATGCCGGCCGCAGGCGCAGTGGGTTCGGCCGGTGCAATCAGCATGTGGTCGTTGCGCACGGCGATCTTGCCGGCGCCGGTGTCGATGACGTTGTGCCCGCCCATGAAACGCGCGATGAATTCGGTGGCCGGTGCGTTGTAGATCTCGTGCGGCGAGCCGACCTGCTCGATCAGGCCCTGGTTCATCACCACCATGGTGTCGGCCAGCGCCATCGCTTCTTCCTGCGAGTGCGTGACGTGGATGAAGGTCAGGCCCAGCTCCTTCTGCCAGCGGCGCAGCTCGGCGCGCATCTGGATGCGCAGGAAGGGGTCCAGCGCCGACAGCGGCTCGTCGAGCAGCAGCACACGCGGCTGGGTGATCAGCGCGCGCGCCAGTGCCACACGCTGCTGCTGGCCGCCCGACAGCTCGCCGGGTTTGCGCTGCGCCAGGTGGCCCATCGCGACACGCTCCAGCAGGTCCTGCGCCTGCTGGTGGCGGGTGGCCTTGGCTACACCTTTCATCTTCAGGCTGAAAGCCACGTTGTCGAGCGCAGACAAATGCGGGAACAGCGCAAAACTCTGGAACATCATGGCGGTGCCGCGCGCAGCCGCCGGCAGGCCGGTGATGTTGCGGTTTTCCAGCAGGATGTCGCCGCTGCTGACGCTTTCGTGGCCGGCAATCATGCGCAAGGTGGTGCTTTTGCCGCAGCCCGAGGGGCCCAGCAGGCAGCAGTAGCTGCCGCTCGCGATGCGCAGGTTGATGTTGTCCACCGCGGGCGCGCCCTGCGCATAACGCTTGGTCAGCGAGACCAGTTCAATAGCGGCAGGGGCGAGGGGGAGAGCAGCGTCCATGGCCAGCCTTTATGCACAAGGCGTGCCAGCTTTTGTACGCAATCGGTCAACGGACTGTGTACAAAATGCACGAGGTCGGTGCGCGGCTGCACCAAAGGGGGCGCCACGCGCGGATACAACGCCAGGGCTTGGGCGCTAATGGCCCTGTTTGGCGCCGGCCAGATCGTCGAGGATGGGACACTCGGGCCGTTCGTCGCCATGACAGCAATGCACCAGATGCGCCAGCGTCTGCTGCATGGACTGCATGGCGGCGATGCGCTGGGCCAGCTCGTCGGCGTGTTTTTGCGCAATGCGCCGCACGCTTGCGCTGGCACGACGCCGGTTTTGCCACAGGCTGACCAGTTCGGCGATTTCCGGCATGGAAAAACCGAGCTCGCGCGAGCGCTTGATGAAACGCAGCGTGTGGACTTCGGCGGCGCTGTACTGGCGGTAGCCGCTGTCGGTACGGTGCACGTGCGGCAGCAGGCCCAGCGACTCGTAGTGCCGCACCATCTTGGCCGAGACGCCGGACTGGCGTGCAGCTTCGCCGATGTTCATGACCCCAGTCATGACACGCCGGTTCTGCGACGGTGTAGCCTTCCTCGGCGATCGCCGCGGCAATCGCCTCGCGGGACAGGCCGGATGACACGTCCACCTTGCCGGCGGGACGGTCGATGCTGACCTGGGCCTGCGGATCGAGGGCCTTCACGGCCTGGGTGACGGCGCGTTCGCAGTGACCACAGGTCATGCCTTGTACGTTGAAGCTTTGAATCATGGGGTGGTCCTTTCGGTTTTAAATGGGGAAGGCCTGAAGCTTGAACCTTGCCATGATGGTAAGGTCAAACGATTCGCGCCAAAACCCTGATCGCTGCGGGGTTGATCTGCATCAAAGCTTGACCTTGCCATCATGGCAAGGTTGATCATTCACTCATGACTACTTCCACCACCTCCCCCTTTACCCTGGACCTTGGCGTCGGCGGCATGACCTGCGCATCGTGTGTGTCGCGTGTCGAAAAGGCCCTGAAGAAAGTACCCGGCGTGCAGGACGCCACCGTCAACCTCGCCACCGAGTCGGCGCGCGTGGTCTACGCACCCTCGCCGCAGATGGATGCGCAGATCCGCCGCGCGGTGCGCAATGCCGGTTACGAACCGGTCTCTCCCGAAGAGGCCATGCCTGAAGACCTGTCGCCCTGGGCCGGCTTTGCACCGGTGGCCATCGGCTTGCTGCTGTCGGCGCCGCTGGTGGTGCCCATGCTGGGCGACCTGTTTGGCCGCCACTGGATGCTGCCGGCCTGGCAGCAGTTTCTACTGGCCACGCCGGTGCAGTTCATTCTGGGCGCGCGGTTTTACAAGGCAGGCTGGCATGCGCTGAAGGCCTTGACCGGCAACATGGACCTGCTGGTGGCCATTGGCACCAGCGCCGGTTGGGGTCTGTCGATGTGGCTGTGGCTCAGCGCCGAGGCCGACACGATGCCGCATCTTTATTTCGAGGCCTCGGCCGTGGTGGTCACGCTGGTGCTGCTGGGCAAGTGGCTGGAGGCGCGCGCCAAGCGCCAGACCACCGCCGCGATACGCGCGCTGCATGCCCTGCGGCCCGAGGTCGCGCATGTGTTGCAGGGCTCTGGCGAGGAAGTCGATTTGCCGGTGGCCGAGGTGCTGCTGGGTGACCGCCTGGTGGTGCGGCCGGGCGAACGCATCCCGATGGACGGCCTGCTGCAGGAAGGCCAGACCCAGGTGGACGAGTCCATGCTCACTGGTGAGCCCTTGCCGGTGACCAAGCAGCCCGGCGACAAACTCACCGGCGGCAGCATCAATGGCGACGGCCGTGTGGTGTTGCAGGTGAGCGCCGTCGGCAGCGAAAGCGTGCTGGCCCACATCATTCGCCTGGTCGAGGACGCGCAGGCGGCGAAAGCGCCGATACAGCGCCTGGTGGATCAGGTCTCGGCGGTGTTTGTGCCGGTGGTGCTGGCCATCGGCCTGCTCACCTTGCTCGGCTGGCTGGCGGCCGGTGCCGGGATGGAGACGGCGCTGATTCATGCGGTGGCGGTGCTGGTGATTGCCTGCCCCTGTGCGCTGGGGCTGGCCACGCCGGCAGCCATCATGGCGGGCACCGGGGTGGCGGCCAAAAACGGCATCCTGATCAAGGACGCGCAGGCGCTGGAACTTGCGCACAAGGTCGATACGGTGGCGTTCGACAAGACCGGCACGCTGACGGTCGGGCGGCCGCGGCTGGTGGCCTTCATCGCCTCTGCAGACGCAGACGAAGCGGCCCAGCTGGCGGTCGCCGCCAGCCTGCAAAGCGGCAGCGAACACCCGCTGGCGCGTGCCGTGGTGGCTGCCGCGCAGGAGCGCGGCATGACGGTGGCGCAGCCGGACGGCCTGCGTGCCGTGCCGGGCCGCGGCAGCGAAGGTGAGGTCGGCGTGCGCAGCTACCTGATCGGCAGCCGGCGCTGGATGGACGAGTTGGGGGTGGACCTCGGCGCACTGTCGGTGGACGCTCAGCGGCTGCAAGGCGAAGGTGCGACGCTGGCGCTGCTGGTGGAGCGCACGACCGCGGGCCTGAGCCCCCGGGCGCTGATGGCGTTTGCCGACGAGCCCAAGGACGGGGCCAGGCAAGCGCTGGCGGCGCTGCGTGCGCGCGGCATCCGCATCGTGATGATCTCGGGCGACAACCAGGGTGCGGCGCTGGCCATGGGCGCGCGGCTGGGGCTGGGCGCCGACGAGGTGATGGCCGAGGTGCTGCCCGGCGACAAGGCCGCGAAGGTGGCTGAGTTGAAGGCTGGTGGTCATACCGTGGTGATGGTCGGCGATGGCGTCAATGACGCGCCTGCACTGGCGGCGGCCGATGTCGGCATGGCCATGGGCACCGGCACCGATGTGGCCATGCACGCGGCCGGCATCACGCTGATGCGCGGCGATGTGGCGCTGGTGGCCGGTGCGCTGGACATCTCGCACCGCACGGTCATGAAGATCCGGCAGAACCTGTTCTGGGCGTTTGCCTACAACGTGGCCGGCATCCCGCTGGCGGCGCTGGGTTTCCTGAGCCCGGTGGTGGCCGGCGCGGCGATGGCGCTGTCCAGCGTCAGTGTGATCTCCAATGCGCTGTTGCTCAAGCGCTGGAAACTCAAGCGGGATTGACCTGGATCAATGTGGGTCTGCAGGCCTGTGCCAAGCTGGGCGCATGTCTGCTTCCACGCTGCAAATCATCCGGGACGAACATGCCGCCGTGGCGGCGGTGCTGCGTTCGCTGGACATGATGATTGCGCGTGGGCCGGGCGACGCGCCCGAGCGCTTTTTCGATGTGTTGCGCGCGATGCTGTTTTACATCGACGAGTTTCCTGAAAAGCTGCATCACCCGAAGGAATCGGACCTGCTGTTTCCGCGGCTGGCGCGGGTCGCGCCGGAGCTGATGCCGGTGATACGCCGGCTGGAGTCCGATCACATGCTGGGCGAGGGCCGCGTGCGTGAGCTGCAGCACCTGCTGCTGGCCTGGGAGCTGATCGGCGAATCGCGGCGCCTGGCGTTCACCGAGGCGGCGCAGGCCTACACCGGCTTTTACCTTGAACACATGCGTACCGAAGAGACCCAGCTGCTGCCAGCCGCGCAGAAAGTCCTGAGCGCGGAGGACTGGGTCGAACTCGACGCGGCCTTCCAGACCAACCGCGATCCGCTGGCCGGTGGCGTGCCCGACCCCTGTTACGACCGCTTGTTCACGCGCATTGTGCTGACCACGCCGGCGCCCATCGGCGTAGGCGCCGCCTGAGCCGGAATTCACGGTCGTGCGGGCCCCTGGCCCCGATGAGGCGGGCGCAGACAGCCATCCATCGGCGAGTGAACGGCCTCGCAGGCCAGGCTCCCTCAAGACTCAAAACGACTGTTTGAGGCCAACGCTGAACAGATAGCGGTGGTTGTTGCGGCCCAGTGTGGCGTCCAGTTGCAGCGCGGGACCCAGTCCCTTGCGCGCGCCGATCTGGAATGTGGGCTTGACCATGCGCTGGCCGAAAGCTTCGGCGTGCACCGTAGCCGCGCCCCACGCGCGCTCGTGGGCCAGGCCCCAGGTGCCCACGCCCGGCCCGCCCGGCGCCCGCTGGGCGCCCAGGTTGAAGTGGGTGGAGCCCAGGAGGCTGTTGCAGGTGAGCATGCCATTGAGGTAGGGCGTGGTGCCGCTTTGCCCGCGGGTCTGGCTGGCGCCCAGCACGGTGGCGCTGTTGCAGCCGTTTTCCTGTGAAGGCGTGATGCGCCACTTGGCCTGCAGCGACTGGCTGATGCTGGCTGCCGTGAGGTCGCGTGTCAGCGATGCACCCAATTCGAGGCCGTCCAGCGGTGCGAAAGCCGGGGCGATCGTCCAGCTGTTGACGCCGCCGGCCTGACGCGCATACCAGCCCTCGACATGGCCGCTGCCGGCATCGTCGGTGTTGGCGTCGTCCACGCTCAGCGGGCGGCCCGCGTTGGCAAAGCCGCCGGCCAGCAGGCTGGCGGCAACAAGCAGGCGTGGCAGCAGGCCATAGGCCGGGGTGGGCAGCATGCCGCGCAGTTTAGCGCGGCTTCCCGGGCTCAGGCCAGCGTCGGATAGTCGGTGTAACCCTTTTCGCGGCCGCCGTAGAAGGTGGCCTTGTCCGGGGTGTTGAGCGGCGCGTTGGCTTTCAGGCGCTCGACCAGGTCCGGGTTGGCGATGTAGGGCCTGCCGAACGCGACCAGGTCGGCGCCGTCGGCCACGGCTTTTTCGGCCAGCGCCTTGTCGTAACCGTTGTTGACCATCCACGCGCCCTTGCCGCCCGCCGTGCGGTAGGCCGCTTTCAGGGCGGCGTAGTCAAAAGGCCGGTCGTCGATCACGCGCGGGCCGCCGGTGGCGCCTTCGATGATGTGGACGTAGGCCAGGTTCAGCGTGGCCAGTTGCTTGACGACGTACTCGAACAGCGGCTGCGGATCCGAATCGCTCGCGTCGTTGGCAGGCGTGACCGGCGACAGCCGGATCCCGGTCTTGCCGCCGCCGATATCGCCGGCGATGCCGCGGACAATTTCCAGCAGCAGGCGGGCGCGGTTTTCGATGCTGCCGCCGTAGTCGTCGGTGCGTTTGTTGGAGCCGTCTTTCAGGAACTGGTCGAGCAGGTAGCCGTTGGCGCCGTGGATCTCGACACCGTCAAAACCGGCGGTCTCGACGGCATTGCGGGCGGCGGCCTGGAAGCTGTGCACGATGCCCGGGATTTCGCCGGCATCGAGCGCGCGTGGCGCCGAGGTGTCGACAAAGGCCGGCACGCCATCCTTGATCAACACGGTCTTGGTCTTGGCGGTGATGGCCGAAGGCGCCACCGGCTTGCCACCGTCGGGCTGCAGGTCGGTGTGCGAGACGCGGCCGACGTGCCACAACTGCACCACAATCTTGCCGCCCTTGTCATGCACCGCCTGGGTGACTTTTTTCCAGCTGTCGAGCTGTTCGGTACCGTACAGACCCGGGACGTCCGAATAGCCCTGGCCCTGCTGGCTGATGGCGGTGGCTTCGGTGATCAGCAGGCCGGCGCTGGCGCGCTGCGCATAGTAGGTCTGCGCGATGTCGGGCGGTATTGCATTCGGCGAACGGTTGCGCGTGAGTGGCGCCATCACGATGCGGTTGGCGAGTTGGAGGTCACCGGCGTGGGTGGGGTCGAAGAGGGTAGGCATGGGAAGGTCTGTGGTTGGTGAAGTTGTTGGGAGCAGCCCGCAGTGTGGGCCCAGTTCAATTGGCTTGGGCAACACGGGTTGCTGGATTCGTGATATCTGCAGATGGGGATGGTTTGCCAAATTGCGAGGAATCTTGCTTAACGTAGCGCCAAGGTTCGCCTTGGGCAGCAGGACTTGGCTCCCCACTCCCACCCCTAACCCCTCCCTCGCCCCGCTGGGCGATGGAGGGGGACCTCATTTGGCCGCGTGCGCTGCGCTCGCGTGCAAACATGACGGACTCTTGGGATTCCCGTCCTTGAAGCGCTGCGCGCTTCAAGGACTCCGGATTTCTGTCCCCGCATTGATTGTTCCCCACCCGTCGGGCTGGGCCGAGGAGCGCAGCTGAAAACGGATCAGGGCGAGCGATTGTCTGAGCCGAAGGCGAGTTCGAGCGAGACCCCGTTTTCGG
>PNNC01000155.1 GCA_013824015.1 Polaromonas sp. | reverse complement strand
CTTCGCGCCGTCGATGGCGCTGCTGATCATCTGGCGCATCGTGCAGGGCGCGGCCATGGGCGCGGCCGTGATGTGCGCGCGCGCCATCGTGCGCGACCTCTACGCGCCGGTGGCCGCCGCGCGCGCCATGTCGCGCGGCCTGACCGGCCTGGGCGTGCTCGCCTGCCTGAGCGCGCCGCTGGGCGGCCTGCTGTCGGACATCTTCAACTGGCGCGCCGCCTTGCTGGTGCTGGCGGTGTTCGGTGCGGTGGCGCTGGCCATGATCACGCTGCGCTTTGAAGAAACCCTGGCGACCAAAAACCCGCGTGCGCTGGAGCCACGCACCCTGGTCAGCACCTGGTGGACGATTGTGCGCAACCCGACCTTCGTCGCCTTCTCGGCGCTGTCCACCGCCTCCTATGGCGGGCTGTTCACCTTCCTGGCGTCCTCGTCCTTTGTGTTCATCAAGGTGCTGGGCCTGTCCAAGACCGAATACGGCCTGGTGATGTTTTCGATGTCCTTTGTTTATGTGCTGGGCACCTTCTGGTGCCGCCGGCTGCTGCCGCGTTTTGGCGTGCGCCGCTCGGTGGCGATGGCCGGCGTCCTCACGCTCAGCGGCGGCCTGCTGATCAGCACGCTGGCCTGGGCCGGCATCCACAATGTCTGGGCCCTGCTGCTGCCCTACTACCTGTTTGTGTTTGCGCACGGCGTGCACCAGCCCTGCAGCCAGAGCGGCGCGGTCAGCCCCTTTCCCGGCGCGGCCGGCGCGGCCTCGGCGCTCAACGGTTTCCTGATGATGCTTGCCGCTTTTGCGATGGGCGGCTGGCTCGGCGGCCACATGGATGGCACGGTGTTTCCGCTGGCCTACGGCGTGTTGTTCTGGAGTGTCTGCATTTCCGTGACGGCCTGGACGCTGGTCCATAAACATGGCGACCCGGCCGCGCTGGCCACGCCCGCGCGCCCATGACAGCGCCGCGCTGGATAGCCCTGGCCGGGCCGACCGCCTCGGGCAAAACCGCTGCCGCGCTGGCGATAGCCGCGCAGCAAGCGGTGGAAATCATCAGCGTCGACTCCGCGCTGGTCTACCGCGGCATGGACATCGGCACGGCCAAACCCACGCCGGCCGAACTGGCCGCCGTGCCGCATCACCTGATCGATATCCGCGACCCGCTGCAGGCCTACAGCGCCGCCGAGTTTGTGACCGACGCCACCCGCCTGATCGCCGAGATCCGCGCGCGCGGCAGGCTGCCGCTGCTGGTCGGCGGCACCATGCTGTACTTCAAGGCGCTGCGCGACGGGCTCGACGACATGCCCGCCGCCGACCCGGCCACGCGTGCCGCGCTGGAGGCCGAGGCGCTGGCCAAAGGCTGGCCAGCCCTGCATGCCGAACTGGCGGCCGTCGATCCGGTGACCGCCGCGCGGCTGGCGCCGAATGATTCCCAGCGGATCTCGCGGGCGCTCGAGGTGTTTCGCGTGTCGGGCCAGCCGCTGTCTTTTTTCCAGAAGCAGAATGCTATCGATAAAGGAGCTGCAGGCCCTTATCCAGCAAGGGCTGGCACCCTGATTTCGCTGGAACCGCAGGACCGGGCCTGGCTGCATGAACGGATTGCGCAACGTTTCGATGTGATGCTTTCCAGCGGATTGCTGGACGAGGTCAAAGCCCTGCGCGCGCGTGGTGACCTGCATCCCGGCCTGCCGTCCATGCGCTGCGTCGGTTACCGCCAGGCCTGGGAGGCATTGGACGGCGCCTGGCCCCTGACCGAGCTGCGCGAACGCGGCATTGCCGCCACACGCCAGCTCGCCAAGCGCCAGATCACCTGGCTGCGCGCCATGCCGGACCGCCACATCGTCGCCTGCGATGCGCCGGACGCGCTGCAGCAGGTGCGCCAACTTGTGAACGGCATGCCATGAGCCTGCGCATCCAGCAACTCGGCAAACACTACGGCGAGGTCGCCGTGTTCAGCAACGTGTCGCTCGACGTCGCCCCCGGCGAGTTTGTCGCCATCGTCGGCGAATCGGGCGTCGGCAAATCGACGCTGCTCAACTGCATGGCCGGGCTCGACAGCTGGGACAGCGGCACGGTCGAGCTCGACGGCGTGGACATCGGCGCGCTCAGCGACGACCAGCGCGCGCTGCTGCGCCGCAAAAAGGTCGGTTTTGTGTTCCAGGCCTTTCATGTATTGCCGCACCTCGACGTCGCGCAAAATATCGCGCTGCCGCTGTTGCTGCTGGGCCAGCACGACGAGGCCCGCGTGGCGGCCATGCTCACGGCCGTCGGCCTGGACGGCCTGGGCGCGCGCCTGCCGCAACAGCTGTCCGGCGGGCAGTTGCAGCGGGTGGCGATTGCCCGCGCGCTGATCCACCGCCCCGGCCTGCTGCTGGCCGACGAACCGACCGGCAACCTCGATCCGGCCACCGCCGCGAAAGTGATGGACGCGCTGGTGGCGCAGACGCGCGAACACGGCGCCTCGCTGGTGCTGGTGACCCATTCCGAAATCGCCGCCGCGCGCGCCGACCGCGTGCTGCACCTGAGCAGCGAAGGCATACGCGCCTGAACAGCCATGACCGCTTCTTCCCCTTCTTCTTTCGAAACGCTGGAACTGCTGCCCGCCACGCCACCGCGGCAGTTGTTCATCCTGCTGCACGACGCCGGTGGTTCCGCCATGGACATGCTGGATTTCGCCAACCAGCTCGGCGAATCGTTTCCCGACGCCGCCATCGTGATGCCGGAGGGCGCCGAGTCCATCCATCTCGGAAAAACCGAGCGGGAATGGTTCGCCAGCTTCGAATTGACAGACAGCAACCGCGCCGAACGTGTTGCCAGGAGCGTGCCCGCACTGGCCGCCTTTGTGCGCGAGCAACAGGCGCGTTTCGGCATCCTGCAGTCCGACACCGCGGTCGCGGGTTTCGGCCAGGGCGCGACGCTGGCGCTGGCGCTCAGCGACAGCCACGACGGCCTGGCCGGACGGGTGCTGGCGTTTTCAGGCAGCTACGCCGCCCTGCCCGACAAGGCGCCCGCGCTGACCACCTTGCACCTGCTGCACGGCCGACGCGACGACCAGGTGCCGGCGCAGCTGACGCAGCAGGCCTATGCGCGCCTGATGGAACTCGGCGCCGACGCCACCTGCGATATCGCGTCCAGCATCGGTCACGAATTGCATCCGGCGCTGAGGGACCAGGCGGTACAGCGCCTGCTGACCTGCGTGCCGCTGCGCTTCTGGCGCTCGGCCTGAGGTGCCGGTTTACGGGGCCAACAGCGCGGCGTAACGCGCCAGGTCCACATTGCCGCCACTGATGATCACGCCGACGCGTTGTCCCCTGATCGCCGCGGCGTCGGCGCAGGCACCGGCAAACGCCAGGCAGCCGGTCGGCTCCACCACCATCTTCAAACGTTCGGCGAAAAACCGCATGGCCTCGACCAGCTGCGCATCACTGACGGTCAGGATGTCGGTCACGTCGCGCCGGATGATGCCGAAGGTGTAGTTGCCCAGGTGCTGGGTCTGCGCGCCGTCGGCGATGGTGGTCGGCACCGGAATTTGCACGATATGCCCGGCGCGCAGCGACTGCTGGCCGTCGTTGCCGGCTTCGGGCTCGACGCCATAGACCTGGCACGCGGGTGACAGCGCCCGGGCGGCCAGCGCCGAGCCGCTGGTCAGCCCGCCGCCGCCCAGGCAGACATACAGGCGGTCCAGCGGACCGGTTTCTTCGATCAGTTCTTTCGCGGCCGTGCCCTGGCCGGCAATCACGTCGGGATGGTCGTAGGGCGGGATCAGTGTCATGCCGCGTTCGGCCGCCAGCCGCTGCGTCAGCGCCTCGCGGTCTTCGCTGAAGCGGTCATACTGCCGCACCTCGGCGCCGTAGCCGCGGGTGGCTGCCAGCTTGGCGGCCGGCGCGTCCTGCGGCATCACGATCAGCGCCGGCATGGCCAGCAGCCGCGCCGACAGCGCCACCGCCTGCGCAT
Source organism: Polaromonas sp. (assembly GCA_013824015.1). Lineage (GTDB taxonomy): Bacteria > Pseudomonadota > Gammaproteobacteria > Burkholderiales > Burkholderiaceae_C > Polaromonas. The sequence goes on along the minus strand of PNNC01000155.1, from coordinate 11,220 downwards.
GGTTGCCCGATGAAAAGGCGATGGCGCCGGCGCGGCGCTGGGCGGCATCGAACTTCGACAGCGCATTGAAGGCGCCGCGGAACTTGAAAGCGCCCATGCGCTGGAAGTTCTCGCACTTGAAGAAAAACCGGGCGCCCCAGCGCGCATCGGCGGTGGCCGATCGCAGCACCGGTGTGGCGTGCGCGTGGCCGGCCAGCCGCGCTGCGGCGGCAACAACATCGTCGTAAGTGGGCAGTTGCATGGCGGCGATCCTCGTTGAATGTCAGGTCAGAACCATAACGCAATCGCCGTCCGAACACCGGAGGGCACAATCAGGCCATGCGTGCGCTGCTTTCCACTTTCTCCTGGCAGGAGCTGCTGCACCACCGCTGGCGCAACGCGGCCGCGGTGGTGGCGGTGATGCTCGGTGTGGCACTGGCGTTTTCGGTGCAGCTCATCAACAACTCGGCGCTCAGCGAGTTCTCCCAGGCCGTGCGTTCGGTCAATGGCCAGCCCGACCTCGAGCTGCGTGCCTTGCGTGGTGGCTTCGACGAAACCCTGTATGCGCGTGTCGCGGCCCATGCCCAGGTCAGGGCGGCCAGCCCGGTGCTGGAGCTGGCAACCTACGCCGTCGGCGCCGACGGCCGGCGGGTGGCCCTGCGCGTGGTCGGTGTGGATGCGCTGGTGGTGGCCCGTCTGGCGCCGGCCCTGATGCCGCTGCCGGACGCCGAAGCGGCGCGCATGGCGCTGTTCGCCCCGGGCACCGTTTTCCTCAACCCGTCTGCGCGCCAGGCGCTGGGCGGCGAGCGCCTGCGGCTGCAAAGCGGCCTGCAATTGCTGGAGGTCCAGGTGGCAGGCAGCGTCGCCGCTGGCGGCGCGCCGCTGGCGGTGATGGACATTGGCGCGGCGCAGGAGCTGTTCGGCCGCCTCGGTGAACTTTCGCGCATCGACCTGCGGCTGGCGCCCGGCAGCGACCGCGCCGCCTTCATCGCCGCGCTGCAGTTGCCGGCGGGCATCACCGCCACCGAGCCTGGCGATGATGCGCAACGTGTCAGCAATCTGTCGCGCGCCTACCGCGTCAACCTGACGGTGCTGGCGCTGGTGGCGCTGTTCACCGGCGCCTTCCTGGTGTTTTCGGTGCTGTCGCTGAGCGTGGCCAAACGCGCGCAGCAGTTTGCGCTGCTCGGCGTGCTGGGTCTGACGGGGCGCGAGCGCCTGCGCCTGGTGTTGTGGGAGTCGGCGCTGCTGGGCAGTGTCGGCAGCCTGGCCGGCATCGCGCTGGGCACGGCGCTGGCGGCGCTGGCCCTGCGCCTGCTGGGCGGTGACCTCGGTGGTGGCTATTTCTCCGGCGTGGCCCCGGCGCTGCAGTGGGATGCCGGCGCGGCACTGATTTACGGCCTGCTCGGTGTGGCCGCCGCGCTGGTTGGCGGCTGGTGGCCCGCGCGCGCCGCGCAGAAGCTGCCGCCGGCCCAAACCCTCAAGGGCCTGGGCGCGCCGCCAGCCGGCGGCCCGCCGTGGCGACTGAGCCTGCTGCTGATCGCCGCAGCCGGCCTGCTGGCTTTCACGCCGCCGGTGGCCGGCATCGCGCTGGGCGCCTACTTCTCGGTCGGCCTGCTGCTGGTCGGCGGCATCAGCGCCCTGCCCTGGCAAATCGCGCTGCTGTACGACCGCATCGCGCCGCGTATCGGCCGGCGCCTGCTGCCGCTGCTGGCGGTCGAGCGCGCGCGCCGGGTGCGCGGCAGCGCGGCGGTCGCTGTCAGCGGCGTGGTGGCCTCGCTGAGCCTGGCGGTGGCGCTGACGGTGATGGTCGCGAGCTTCCGCGATTCGGTCACCCACTGGCTGGACGTGGTGTTGCCGGCCGATCTGTATGTGCGCACGGCAAGCAACACAGCGGCCAGCGACACGGTGTATTTTTCGCCGGACTTTGTGGCAGCGCTGGCGCAAGTGCCGGGCGTGGAACGCAGCGGCAGCCTGCGCGTGACGCAGTTGCTGCTGGACCCCGGCCAGCCCGCCGTCGCGCTGATCGCCCGCGATCTGCAGGATCCGGCCGGCAGCCTGCCGCTGGTGGGCCAGCCGCTGCCGGTGCCCGCCGGCCACATCGCGATTTATGTCAGCGAACCGATGGTCGACCTGTACGGCGCGCGCCCCGGCCGCGTGTTCGCCCCGATTTCGGAGCCTTTTCGGGCGCTGGCCCATGTCGGACAAGGGGCTACAGCTATCAATTCAGGAGCAAACCCAGTGCCCGGCGAAGCCGCCCCGGTGTTTTACGTCGCGGGCGTCTGGCGCGACTATGCACGCCAGTTCGGCGCGATCGCGATGGACCAGCGCGACTTCGAACGCCTGACTGGCGACCGGCGTGTCAACGATCTGGCGCTGTGGCTGGCGCCGGGCGCCGACGCCCCGCAGGTGCAGCAGGCGGTGCGCGCACTGGCGCAGGCGCAGGCACCGGGCGCCGGTGAACTGATCGAGTTCGCCTCCAGCAGCCAGATCCGCGCGACCTCGCTGCGCATCTTCGACCGCAGTTTCGCGGTGACCTACTGGCTGCAGGCGGTGGCGATCGCCATCGGCCTGTTCGGCGTGGCGGCGAGCTTCAGCGCGCAGGTGCTGGCGCGGCGCAAGGAGTTCGGCCTGCTCGCACACCTGGGCCTGACGCGCCGGCAGATCCTCACGCTGGTGGCGGGGGAAGGGGCGGCCTGGACGCTGGCCGGCGCGCTGGCCGGCCTGGGCCTGGGGCTGGCGGTGTCGCTGGTGCTGGTGCATGTGGTGAACCCGCAGAGTTTTCACTGGACCATGGACCTGGCGCTGCCCTGGGACCGGCTGCTGGCGCTGTGCGCCGCGGTGGTGCTGGCCGGCACCGTGACCGCCTGGCTGGCGGGGCGCGCGGCGGCGGGCCGCGACGCGGTGCTGGCGGTCAAGGAAGACTGGTAGGGGCTTGAATCGCTATCTGACCGGGATCAGCGATTTGCCATTTCATTTGCTTACCAAATGCCGCAATGGTGATGACAATTGTCATGACCTGGCCGCACAAGACGCGCAACATGGCAGTCCACCCTGAGGAGTTCCATCATGGCATCTGCCCAGTTCCGTATTGAAAGCAGCGATACCTTGCGCGGCAGCCTGCTGCCGCCGGCCCCCCTTCAGCGGCTTTACAGCGACCGGTCGCTGGCGGTCGCGGTGGCCGTCAAAAGCCTGACCGACCCGACGCGCCAGGACATTCGCGTGGTGCATGTTCCCACCGGCGAAATTGTTTTCCAGACCTCGAAGTATTGAGATTCACTTGCTGGCGCCCGGCCCCTGGCGAAATTCCATCAGTGTCTTGAGCAGGTTGCGCGTGGCGCCGTCCACCGCTTCCAGCGCCCGGTGCACGACCAGGGTGTGGCGTGTCAGCAGCGGTTTCAGCGGCACCACCTGGATGCCCTGGTGCACCAGCGGCTCGCCCGGGTGCTCCAGCGGAAGCACCGCCGCGCCGTAACCGGCGGCCACCAGGCTTTTCATCGCTTCGTTGTAGTTCAGTTCGATGCGGGTGCGCGGGCTCAGGCCGGCGTTGGCAAACCAGGCCATGGTGAGGTGGTACATGTGGGTGCTGGCGTCGTTGAAAATCAGCGGCCGCGCGGCCAGCCATTGCGGCGTGATGCGTTTGGGCACCGGCCAGTGCTGCGGCACAAACGCCATCATCGGATCGCTGCGCCAGTGCGTCATGACCAGGCCGGGCCGGGGAAGCTGCGGCGACGCCACCAGCCCGACATCGAGCGTGCCCTGCGCCAGCCGCTCCATCGCCTCCCCGGAGCCGAGGATGTTGACCTCGACATCGATGTTGGGGTGGGCACGCTCCATGGCCTTGAGCACTTCGGGCAGCAGGTAGACCAGCACGCCGGTCGAACTGCCCAGCCGCACGCGGCCGGTGCGGCCCTCGACATGGCGCTGCACCGCGTCCACCGCATCGTCCGCATCACGCAGCAATTGCCGGGCGCGCTGGACCAGCACGGCGCCGGCGGCGGTGGGCTCGACCTTGCGGCCACCCCGCAGCACCAGCGGCGCACCGAGACGGCTTTCCAGTTCGCTGACATGCAGGCTCACCGTCGGCTGGGCCAGGTGCAGCGCGCGCGCCGCCGCCGAAAAAGTGCCCAGGTCGGTGATGGCCACCAGGGTGCGGAGTTGGTCCAGGTTCAGTTCACGCATCAGGTATTCTGATAGTTTTGATCAGAAATCTCAACTTTCACAATACCCTGAAAACCCGCACCATCAGGCTTCCACTTCAGGAGACTTTCATGGTGTTCAGGATGTTCCTGCCCTTTCAGGGCCTGGTGCGCTGGCTGGCGCGGCGGCTGCCTGGCGGCAAGGCGGCCGAGCCGGGCGGGCGGCAGAGCCGGCAGGAGCTGTCGCAGATGAGCGAACACGAGCTCAAGGACCTCGGCATCAGCCGCGGCGACATTCCGGCCCTGTTTGAAGACCCGCAAGGCTGGCGCCGGGACCGGCGCTAGGCCTGCCCACGCGGCCCAGCGGGCAAGGAGCCAGCGTGCGGCCAGCCCGCCACGACAGCTGTCATGACGGGCTTTTTTCTCAGGGCTCCAGCGCCATGCCGACCACACGCTCGCCGCCGCCGATGGTGCCCAGCGACCGGGCTGCGCCGGTTTTCAGATCGATCGTGACCCAGCGGCTGACCGGGCTGCCATCGTTGTTCAAGGCCGCAAACGCCACATCGCTGAGCGCCTGGATGTCAAAAGAGGCTGTCGTGAACGGCATGCCCAGGGCGCCAACCGTCAAAAACTGTCCGGTGTTGGGCGATACGGCGGGCATCACACCTTCGCGCGAGCCCTGCGTCACCAGCGCGCCGGTGGCCGCATCGAGGGCAAAGTTGGTGGTGATTTTGGTGTCGGCCTTGTTATAGGAATAAGCCGCGCCGACGGCGACCGGCGCCTTGCCGAAGTTGACATCGCCCGCTGCATAGGCCAGTTTGCCGTCGGTTTGCAGGCCGTCGAGCGTGGCGTTGCCGTCCACGACCGCGCCCGTGTCAGGATGCAGGCGCAGGTTTTGCCCGGTGTTGCTGACCACACGGATACGGTCCACGGTCGGGTTGAAGTCAAAGCCAAACTGCGTGCCGTCGAGCTTCGCGGCAAACGGCATGCCGACGACGCTGGCGACGGCGGTGTCTTCATTGATCGTGTAGAGCCGGCCGCTGCTGCCCAGCGCATAGAGCTGGTCCTTGGACACGCGGTAGTCAATGCCCAGCAAGGTTTCGCCGGCTTGCAAACCAGAGATGTTCAGGGTGGCCAGAATGCGGCCAGGGCGGCCGGCATTGAACTTGATCAGCTTGTTCGAGGCGGTGACGGCCACGGCTTTTTCGGCGCGCTCGGCGCCTTCTGGCTCAGGCGCCATCGTGGTGCAGGCGGCCAGACTGGCCAGGGTCAGCGCAGCCAGTGCGAGTTGGAGGGAAGGGGTCTTCATAGCGGGCCTTTCGGTGAGGTTTTCAGGAATGAGCAAGCTGGATACGCCCGCTGTCGCCGATCGGATTCAAAACGAACGAAGCGCCCGCCCGCGGCCCGCCGGACGGATGCATTTTTCCCCGCGGGGCGGCTCACCTGCCGGGCCACCCAGGCGCGGCCTCAGTGGGTGATGACCACCAGCACGCTGCAGGGGGCATGTTCTATCAGTGACTTGGACACCGAGCCGCGCCACCAGCGCGCCGCCCAGCCGTCCAGATGCCGGTGGCCGACCACGATCAGGTCGGCGGACATCTTGCCGGCGTACTTGGCGATTTCGTCCACGGTTTCACCCAGAAGCACCTCGCCCCTGGCCTGGTGCCCGGCAGCGGCGAGCTGGCTCAGGCCCTCGTCGAGGATGTTTTTGTATTTTTCCTTCTCGGCCTCGGCCAGGCTGCGGTCGTACACGCCGCCTTCCACCCCGATCAGGTCCATGTACAGCGGCGTCACGGCAATCAGCGTCAGCGAGGCCTGGCTCCACTGCGCCAGGTCGCGGCAGTCCAGCAAGGCCTTCTGGCCGGATTTGGAACCGTCATAAGCCAGCAATATGTTCTTGTACATGGTGGAGATCTCCTGAACGGTCCGCGGTGAAAGATGCGTCAAAGGATAGACGCTCCATGGCCGGCGTGCAAGGCGCAATCACCCGGGGCTGCGAGAATGCAGCCATGCCCGCCCTGCCGCCCGTCGCCCTTCGCCGCCGCCTGCTGCTGGCCGGCGGCATGGCAGGACTGCTGGGCGCCAGCGGCGGCGCGCCCGCCCTGCCAGCCAGGCCGCTGCAATTTCCGCGCGACTTTGGTGCACATCCGGACTTCCGCACCGAGTGGTGGTACATCACGGGGCATGCCAGCTCGGGCGCCCGCGAATTCGGTTTCCAGCTGACCTTCTTTCGCTCACGCGTGGACGGCACCCAGGCCATGGCCTCGAAGTTTGCCGCCCGACAACTGATATTTGCGCACGCCGCCATCACCGATGTGCAGGGCAACAAGCTGTGGCACGACCAGCGCATCGCGCGCGAGGGTTTCGACATCGCCAGCGCCGGCACCCAGGGCATGGCCCTGAAACTGCGCGACTGGTCGCTGCACAGTGAAGGCAACACCCACATCGCCAAACTCCCGGCAAGCGACTTCAGCCTGGACCTGCAGTTCACGGAAACCCAGCCGCTGCTGCTGCAGGGCGACCAGGGCCTGTCGCGCAAGGGCCCCGAGCTCAAGCAGGCCAGTTATTACTACAGCCTGCCGCAGCTGGCGACGCGCGGCGCATTGACGGTGAAAGGCCAGAAGTTCGAGGTCACGGGCAAGGCCTGGCTGGACCACGAGTGGAGCGAGGAAATCCTGCACCCCGAGGCCGCAGGCTGGGACTGGATCGGCATGAACCTCGACGATGGCAGCGCCCTGACCGCCTTCCGTCTGCGCGACAAGGCCGGCAACGCGTTGTGGGACGGCGGCTCCTTCCGTCCGGCCAAAGGTGATCTCTATACCTTCCGCCGCGGCGAGGTGATCTTCCAGCCGCTGCGCCGCTGGAAAAGCCCGCTGAGCCAGGCCAGCTACCCGGTCGAGTGGGCAGTGCGCACCCCCGCCGATTTCTACACCGTGCGCGCCGTCATCGACAACCAGGAGCTCGACAGCCGCCAGTCCACCGGCGCGATCTACTGGGAAGGCCTCAGCGAACTGATCGACAGCAATGGCAAGCGCGTTGGGCGCGGTTACCTGGAGATGACGGGTTACGCGGCGCCGCTGCGGCTGTAGCGGCGGGTGCCTTGCCGGTGAGGCGGCACGGTGAACACAGAGCCCGCTACGCCGCCCAACTGCATGCATGTTTCAGGCGCCTGGCCCATGCCGCGCAGGCGCCGGCAGCTATCAACTTCATAGCAATTTTGCGCGCCTCCAGGCGCTGAGATGCACTGGCCAGCGCGCATGCCCCACCCTCAGCTGCGCGTCCGCGCAGACAGCGCGTTTTTACGCTTCATTTACAGCCGGTTGATGCATCTCATCCCCGTTTTTATGCGCTGGGAGCCAAACTCCCAGTCATTCATTCAACTTGGGAGTCCCTCATGGACATGGTGTTTGTCGCCCTTGCCGCCGGGCTGTGGGGCCTGTTGGTTTTGCTGGTCTGGGGCTTCCAGAAGCTCGAACGGCCTGCAGGAGGCCGGCCATGATCAGCCTCGAAGTTCTCTACGGCTTTGGCGCCACATGCGCCATCGGCCTGCTGGCTTATCTGGTTTATGCGCTGATTCGCGCTGAGGAGTTCTGATGAACAGCGCTGCCTGGGGCTTGTTGGCCCTCTTCCTCGGTGTTCTGCTGGTGGCCGCCTGGCCGCTGGGCATCTGGATCGCGCGTATCAGTTCCGGCCGTCTGCCAGGCTGGATGCTGCGCATCGAAGCACCCTTGTTCCGCCTGGCCGGCACCTCGGCGGACCAGTCCATGAAATGGCATCAGTACGCGCTGGCATTACTGGCCTTCAATCTGCTGGGCGTGCTCGCGGTGTATGCGCTGCAGCGTTTCCAGGTGGTGCTGCCACTGAATCCGGCCGGCATGGCGGCCGTGTCACCCGACTCGTCGTTCAACACCGCCATCAGTTTTGTGACCAACACCAACTGGCAGGGTTATGGCGGCGAAGCCACCATGAGTTACCTGACGCAGATGCTGGCGCTTGGGGTACAGAACTTTCTGTCGGCCGCCACCGGCATCGCCGTCGTGTTTGCGCTGTTCCGCGGCTTTGCCGCCCGCTCCACCAGCGTGATCGGCAACTTCTGGGTGGACGTGACACGCATCACCGCCTGGCTGCTGCTGCCGCTGTCGCTGGTGTTTGCCGTGTTCCTGGTCGGACAGGGCGTGATCCAGAACTTTGACGGCTACAAGGACGTGGCGACGCTGGAAACCACAAGTTATCAAATTCCAAAACTCGGCCCCGACGGCCAGGCGCTGAAGGACGAGAAGGGCAATCCTGTGATGGACGATGTGAAGACCGCCACGCAAACCCTGGCGATGGGCCCGGTCGCGTCGCAGGAGGCCATCAAGATGATAGGCACCAACGGCGGCGGTTTCTTCAATGCCAATTCGGCCCACCCCTATGAAAACCCGACGGCGCTGAGCAACTTCTTCCAGATGCTGGCGATATTCCTGATCCCCGCGGCATTGTGTTTTGCCTTTGGCCGTGAGGTCGGCGATCTGCGCCAGGGCTGGGCTGTGCTGGCGGCGATGACCGTGATGTTCGTGCTTGCGGTGGCAGCCATCGTGCCGGCCGAGCAGGCGGGCAACCCCCTGCTAACGCCGCTGGGCGTGGACCAGACCGCCAGCGTGCTGCAATCGGGCGGCAATATGGAAGGCAAGGAAACCCGTTTCGGCATCAATGCCTCCAGCCTGTTCGCGGTGATCACCACGGCGGCGTCGTGCGGCGCGGTGATCGCCATGCACGACTCCTTCACGCCGCTGGGTGGCATGGTGCCCATGGTCATGATGCAGCTCGGCGAGGTGGTGTTCGGCGGTGTCGGCACCGGCCTGTACGGCATGCTGATTTTTGCCATCCTGGCGGTGTTCATCGCCGGACTGATGATAGGTCGCACGCCGGAGTATCTCGGCAAGAAGATCGAGTCGCATGACATGAAGCTGACCTCGATCGCCATTCTGGTCACGCCGATTCTGGTGCTGGCGGGCACGGCCATTGCCGTGGTATCGGGCGCCGGCAAGCTCGGTGTGGCCAATCCGGGCGCCCATGGCTTCTCGGAAATCCTCTACGCGCTGAGCTCGGCGGCCAACAACAACGGCAGTGCCTTTGCCGGCCTGTCGGCGAACACGCCGTTCTACAACACGCTGCTGGGCCTGGCCATGTGGCTGGGCCGCTTCGGCGTGATCGTGCCGGTGCTCGCCATTGCCGGCAGCCTGGCCGACAAACAACGTCTGCCGGTGACCGCCGGCACCATGCCGACCCACGGCCCGCTGTTCGTCTTCCTGCTGATCGGCACGGTGCTGCTGGTGGGTCTGCTCAATTACGTGCCGGCGCTGGCACTGGGCCCGGTGGTCGAACACCTGATGTTGAGGCCCGGTCCTTGAAACGCTGACTAGCAAGGTAAACCCATGAAAACGAAAACTTCCCTGACGCTCTTCGATCCTGCGCTGATCAAGCCGGCGATCAAGGCATCCTTCATCAAACTGAGCCCGCGCGTGCAATGGCGCAACCCGGTCATGTTTGTGGTCTACATCGGCAGCATGGGCACCACCCTGCTGGGCCTGCAGGCGCTGCAGGCCAGGGGCGAAACGCAGCCCGGTTTCATACTGGCCGTGGCACTGTGGCTCTGGTTCACCGTGCTGTTCGCCAACTTTGCCGAAGCCCTGGCCGAAGGCCGCAGCAAGGCACAGGCGGCGTCGCTGCGCAGCCTCAAGCAAAGCACCTGGGCCAAGAAATACAAGGAGCCGACGGGCAAGGTTTTTCACGGCAGCACCTGGCTGCCGGAGCAAGCCGAGAACCTGCGCAAGGGCGACATGGTGTTGGTCGACGCGGGCGACATGATTCCGCTGGATGGCGAGGTCATCGAAGGCGTCGCATCGGTCGATGAAAGCGCCATCACCGGCGAATCGGCCCCGGTGGTGCGGGAGTCCGGCGGCGACTTCTCGGCAGTGACCGGCGGCACGCGCGTCTTGTCCGACTGGCTGGTGGTGCGCATCGTGGTCAATCCCGGCGAGTCCTTCCTGGACCGCATGATCAGCATGGTCGAAGGGGCCAAACGCCAGAAGACCCCGAACGAGGTGGCGCTGACCATTCTGCTGGTGGCGCTGACCATCGTGTTCCTGGTTGTGACGGTCACGCTGCTGCCTTTCTCCATCTTCAGCGTGGACGCTGCAGGCGCCGGCACGGTGGTCAGCCTGACCGCCCTGATCGCGCTGCTGGTGTGCCTGATTCCGACCACCATAGGCGGCCTGCTGTCGGCCGTGGGTGTGGCCGGCATGAGCCGCATGATGCAGGCCAATGTGATTGCCACGTCGGGGCGGGCGGTCGAAGCAGCCGGCGATGTGGATGTGCTGCTGTTGGACAAAACCGGCACCATCACCCATGGCAACCGGCAAGCCTCGACCTTTCTGCCAGCGCCCGGCGTGTCCGAATCCACGCTGGCTGCCCGCGCGATGCAGGCGTCCATGGCCGATGAAACGCCGGAAGGCCGCAGCATCGTCGCGCTGGCCCAGAAAATCCACGCCGCCCAGCCGCTGACCAGCGAGGCCGTCGAGGTGCCGTTCACGGCGCAAACCCGCATGAGCGGGATCGACGTGCGCAACACTGACGGCAGCACGCGCCAGTTGCGCAAGGGCGCGGTGGACGCGATTCGCAAACACGTGCAGGCACTGGGCGGCAGCGTGCCTGCGGAGGTGCTGCGTGCTTCCGACGAGGTCTCGCGGCGCGGCAGCACGCCGCTGGCGGTGGCCGACGGCAATGTTGTGCTCGGCGTGGTGGAGCTCAAGGACATCGTCAAGGCCGGCATCAAGGAGCGGTTTGGCGAGTTGCGCCGCATGGGCATCAAGACCATCATGATCACCGGCGACAACAAGCTCACGGCGGCCGCGATAGCCGCGGAAGCCGGTGTCGATGACTTCCTGGCCGAGGCCACGCCCGAAGACAAGCTCAAGCTGATCCGTCAGTACCAGGCCGAGGGCCGGCTGGTGGCCATGACGGGCGACGGCACCAACGACGCGCCGGCCCTCGCGCAGGCAGACGTGGCAGTGGCGATGAACTCCGGCACCCAGGCCGCCAAGGAAGCCGGCAACATGGTGGA
>PNNC01000057.1 GCA_013824015.1 Polaromonas sp. | reverse complement strand
GGTCGATGCGCTGGGCGCCGACAAGGTGCGCACCGTCATGATGCCCTCGCCCTACACCGCCGACATCTCCTGGATCGATGCGCGCGAGATGGCGGCGCGCATGCAGGTGCGTTACGACGAAATTTCGATCGTTCCGGAGTTCGAGGCCTTCAAGGCCTCGCTGGCCGGCGAATTCAAGGGGCTGCCCGAAGACACGACCGAGGAAAACATCCAGGCGCGCATCCGCGGTGTGTTTTTGATGGCGCTGTCCAACAAGTTCGGATCCATCGTGCTGACCACCGGAAACAAGAGCGAGATGGCGACCGGCTACTGCACGCTGTATGGCGACATGGCGGGTGGCTTTGCGGTGATCAAGGACTTGCTGAAAACCACGGTGTTCCGTCTGGCCGAGTGGCGCAACAACAACGACCCCTACGGCACCGGCCGCAAGCCGATTCCCGAGCGCATCATCACGCGCCCGCCGAGCGCCGAGCTGCGCGCCGACCAGACCGACCAGGACAGCCTGCCACCCTATGAGGTGCTGGACGAGATCTTGCGGCGCTACATGGAAAACGACGAAAGCATCGAAAGTATCCTGGCCGACGGCTTCGACCCGGCCGTGGTCGAGCGCGTGACGCGGCTGATCAAGATCAACGAATACAAGCGCCGGCAAGCGCCGGTCGGCATCCGGGTTAGCCACCGCAGCTTCGGCAAGGATTGGCGCTATCCTATTACCAGTAAATTTCGCGCCTGAGCCCCCGCGCCACCTCCCCATCAAAAACCAACGGAGCCAAACCAGTGAAACAAATCACCGCCGTCCTCAAACCCTTCAAGCTCGAAGAAGTCCGCGAAGCCCTGGCTGAATGTGGTGTGACCGGCCTGACCGTCACCGAAGTCAAGGGTTTCGGCCGCCAGAAGGGCCACACCGAGCTGTACCGCGGCGCCGAATACGTGGTCGATTTCCTGCCCAAGGTCAAGGTCGAGGTGGTGGTGAAAACCGAGGATGTGGACCGCTGCGTGGACGCCATCGTGCGCGCCGCGCGTACCGGCAAGATCGGTGATGGCAAGATTTTCATCACCAGCGTCGAGCGGGTGGTGCGTATCCGCACCGGCGAGGAAGACGAAGCGGCGGTCTGATCAGGCCTTAAATCTGGTCCAGCCGCTGGCCTTCGGGCGCCATGCCCGCGTCCTGCACCAGTAGTTCGAGCAGGGGCTCGACCTCGGCGCCGACATGGATCAGCGCCATCTGCCAGTCGCTCATGAAGCCGCTTTTCACCGATGAGGCCAGAAAGGCCAGCAACTCGGTGTAATAACCGTTCAGGTTGAGCAGGCCCACCGGCTTGGCGTGGTAGCCGAGCTGGCGCCAGGTCCAGACCTCGAAAAATTCTTCCAGCGTGCCGATGCCGCCGGGCAGCGACAAAAAGGCGTCGGCATGTTCGGCCATGATGCGTTTGCGCTCATGCATGGTGTCCACGATGTGCAGCTCGGTGCAGCCGGTGTGTGCCCATTCCTTTTCCACCAGTGCTTTCGGGATCACACCGATCACGCGCCCGCCGGCCGCCAGCGTGGCGTCGGCGACGATGCCCATCAGGCCGTTGCGCCCGCCGCCATAGACCAGCTGACCGTCGTGTTCACCTATCCAGGTCCCGACCGCACGCGCGGTTTCGGCAAAACCCGGCTCCACGCCGGGACGTGAACCGCAATAGACACAGAGCGAAAAAGCCGGCGTCATGTCGCAAACCGGTGGAACAGCGCCAGCGCCCAGGTGCCGGCGCACAGCAGCAGGCTCAGCAACACGGCCGCACTGCCCATGTCCTTGGCGCGTTTGGACAGGTCGTGCCACTCGGGGCCGATGCGGTCGATCGCGGTTTCGATGCCGGTGTTGAGCAACTCGATGATCATCACCAGGATGACCGAGCCGGCCAGCAGCACGGTTTCGACCCAGCTGCGGCCCAGCCAGAAGGCGGCCGGCAGCAGCAGCAGCGAGGCGATGGCCTCCTGGCGGAAGGCGGTTTCCTGCCAGCCGGCACGCAGGCCGGCCACCGAATAACCGAGCGCGTGCCAGACGCGGTTCAGGCCCTTGCGGTCTTTCTGGGGGTTGACGGGGGAGGCCGGCGTGGGCGCGGCGGCATCGGGAACGCGGAAGGAAGCGGAGTCGGGCATCGGTCGATTGTCGCGCGGCTGTGTGGCAGTTTGATGTGATCCCCGCATGCCGGTCCGTCTCAGGCCAGTTTCGGCGGCTTGGCGGCGGGCAGGCTGGTCACCAGCCGGGTGCCGGCCAGGGCGTCGTGCCAGAACTGCCGGTCCGGGTGAAAACGCGCCAGGATGGCCCAGATCGGGATCCATCCCAGGGCCAACACGGCCGCTTCCCGGGCCGGCAGGCCGAATGCCCAGCTGGCCACCAGCGGCGGCATGAACCAGAGCCAGCTCAGGACGTAACGCAGCAGGGCGCGTTTTTGGGTGATGCGGGCGCCATGCCTGTCCACGACCCGGATGTTCCAGGTTTTCATCGCCAGGGTCTGGCCCTTGGCCCAGAACCAGACAAAGTAAATGCCGAACACCACGAACAGAAAGGCCTGCTGGGCGTGCCGGTTGTCCATGGCGTTGCGGGTCTGGCTCAGAGCGCTGAACAGGTAGCCGGCGATAAACACCACGCCGAACATCAGCAGGCCTTCGTACATCCAGCAGGCCATGCGCCGGCGCAGCGACGGTGTGACCGCTTGGGGGGTGGGATCAACTATCAATTTTGTAGCAAAAAAGTGAGGAGGGACAAGGGCTACAGCACGAATCAACCCTCATGCCCCGGCTTGGGGCAGAACCACCCCGGCGCTTATTGAGGCTGGGCCGGTGGGGCTGGCGGGCCGGCAGGCGCCAGACCGGGGCTGTCGTTCGACTGCGAAACGGCAATTTTAGGCGCAGCCTTGGCCTTGGCCTGATCGGCGGCCGTGGGGATGGTGGCGAGTTTTTGACGCGAGACCGGTTTGGACGCCGGCGCGGCACCCATGGTCTTGGCCGGCGCCTTGTCGGCCAGCTTGCGTTTTTCCTCGGTGCTCAGCGACTGGTAAGCCTCCCATTTGGCTTTTTTCTCTTCCGCCGTCAGCTCTTTGGACAGTTCTTTGGTTTTTGCAAAATTCAGGCGCGCCTGGGTGCGCTGCTGGGGACTCAGGGCCACCCATTCCTTCATGCGGCCCTGCATCTTGACCTGTTCTTCAGGGGGCAGGGACCGGTAACTGCGGGCCATTTCGAGCCACTTGCGCTTGTGGCTCTCGCTCAGCGAGGGCCAGGCCGATGCCAGCGGCGCCAATACCTCGCGTTGCGCCGCGCTCAGCTCGGTCCAGGCCGGGCCGGAAAACGCCGGGACCACCACGGTCTTGCCGGGTGTGGTGGCGGGTCCGGGCGCGGGGGTCTGGGCCGTGGCCAAAGCCGCACCTGTGATGAGAAGCAGCATCGCCCACCGGCCCGCCAGCCGTGCGCTGTTTTTGCCGGGCAGGCCCGGCAGGTCGTCAGCGGAGCAGGGGAGGGGCGCAGTCATGGCGTGGGTTTTTGCGTGTCAGTGGCGGCTGGCGCCGGGTTCAAAGCGTGGTTTTGAGGAACTGCACAAAACCAGGGTCGGAAAACGCGTCCGGCGGCAGCTCGTCGGTCAGCAGGGCCGAGTCCACCTCGGCCAGCTCCTGCACCAGTTTGTCGGTCTGCAGCGAGTTGATGACCAGCAGACCCGCCACCAGGGCGATCAGCGGCAGCACCGAGCCGATCCGGCTCCACAGGCTGAAACCCTCGTCCGATCCCCAGCTCAGGGTCGGGCCGGTGCCGGCGCTGGCCGTGGCTGGGGCGGCATGCACCCTGGCGATGCGTCGCGCGGCCACGGCCTGGGCGCGCGCGGCACGCAGGCGCTCGGAGATGTCGTAAGGCAGGTCAGCCGTGCCTGCCGACAGGTAGGAGGCGGCTTTCAGGCCGTAACGGTCCTGCAGGATGTCGGTGTGGTTTTGCGGTGAGCGGTTCATAGTTTGATTCCCCTGGCGGCCAAAGCTTTACTGAGTGCATGGACGGCTCGCGAACAATGCGTTTTCACGCTACCCTCGGAGCAACCCATGGCAGCAGCTGTTTCAGCCACGTCCATTTCCTCCCAGTAACGCATGAGAAACGCTTCCCGTTGACGCCCGGGCAGCTCCTTGATCTCGACTTCGATTTCTCGCAAGATCTGAGCCCGTTCTGTCGCGTCCTGTGCACTCTCTGTGCCTTCTGAGTTGGTGGAGGACTCCAAAGTTTCAAGCAAATCGAAATCTCCGTCGTCGCCGGCGGATTCGAAGTCGCTCATGTTGGAAAACAGCGCATTGCGGGTCTTGCGCCGGCGGAACCAGTCCAGCGTGGTGTTGGACAGGATGCGCTGGAACAGCATGGGCAGCTCAGCGGCGGGTTTGTCGCCGTAGTGTTGCGCCAGCTTCATCATGCTGTCCTGGACGATGTCGAGCGCCGCTTCGTCATCCCGAACGTGGTAAACGCTGCGCTTGAAAGCGCGTTTTTCAACGCTTTTCAGGAAGTCGGAAAGTTCTTGTTCAGTTGCCAACGGTTGTTTCCGGTTTGTCCCGGTGCTGTTGTTGTTTTAAGGCCTCGTACCGGTGCGCTCCTCCGGCTGCAAAATTATCGCATCAAGCACCGGCCGGCCGGACTTTTATTGGCGGCACGGCCGGTGCACCTGCGCGTGACCTATAATCCGGCCTGCAATTCAAACAGCAAACGGGTCATGATCCGGCGGTTTATGTTTCCGCCCATGGTTTTGGCCTCAAGTCTCGACGCTACTCCACAAGAGTGGGTGAAGAGGCACCCAAGGTATTTCGTTAGAGAAATTCACAAAGGTTCATCATGGAAATCTCAAAGGCCGAACTCGCTTCGGCAGCGGCGGCAGCCACTGCCCCCTCAACCCCGCAAGAACTCCGCGGCGCGGAAATCCTCATCAAGGCCCTGCAGGCCGAAGCTGTCAAGCACGTCTGGGGTTACCCGGGCGGCGCCGTGCTGCATATTTACGACGCTTTTTACAAGCAGGACACCATCCAGCACATTCTGGTGCGCCATGAGCAGGCGGCCGTGCATGCGGCCGACGGTTATGCGCGCGCCACCGGCGAAGTCGGTGTGGCGCTGGTCACCTCCGGCCCCGGCGTGACCAATGCGGTCACCGGCATTGCCACCGCCTACATGGACAGTATCCCGATGGTGATCATCACCGGCCAGGTGCCCACCCATGCGATCGGCCTGGATGCCTTCCAGGAGTGCGACACCGTCGGCATCACGCGGCCCATCGTCAAGCACAACTTCCTGGTCAAGGATGTGCGCCACATGGCCGACATCCTGAAAAAGGCCTTCCACATCGCACGCAGCGGCCGGCCCGGCCCGGTGGTGGTGGACATTCCGAAGGACGTGTCCTTCAACAAGACCATGTATGCCGGTTATCCGCAGACGGTCGAGATGCGCTCCTACAACCCGGTGCGCAAGGGCCACGGCGGGCAGATCCGCAAGGCGCTGCAGCTGCTGATGACGGCCAAGCGGCCTTACATCTACACCGGCGGCGGCGTGCTGCTGAGCAATGCCTCGCAGGAGCTGCGCACGCTGGTGGACATGCTGGGTTACCCCTGCACCAACACGCTGATGGGCCTGGGCGCCTATCCGGCCAGCGACAGGAAGTTTCTCGGCATGCTGGGCATGCACGGCACCATCGAAGCCAACAATGCGATGCAGAACTGCGATGTGCTGCTGGCCGTCGGTGCGCGTTTTGACGACCGCGTGATCGGCAACCCGAAACATTTCGCGCAGAACGAGCGCAAGATCATCCACATCGACATCGACCCGTCGAGCATCTCCAAACGCGTCAAGGTGGACATTCCCATCGTTGGGGATGTCAAGGACGTGCTGACCGAGCTGATCGCGATGATCCGGGAGTCCGGCCTCAAGCCCGACGGCAATGCGCTGGGCGGCTGGTGGGAAACCATCGAAGGCTGGCGCAAGCGCGACTGCATGAAGTACAGCATGGGCAAGGGCGATGTGATCAAGCCGCAGTATGTGGTGGAAACGCTCTGGAACATGACCAAGGACGCCGACACCTACATCACCTCGGATGTCGGCCAGCACCAGATGTGGGCCGCGCAGTATTACAAGTTCGACGAGCCGCGCCGCTGGATCAACTCGGGCGGCCTGGGCACCATGGGCGTCGGCATTCCGTACGCGATGGGCATCAAGCTGGCCAAACCGGACAGCGAGGTGTATTGCATCACCGGCGAGGGCTCGGTGCAGATGTGCATCCAGGAGCTGTCGACCTGCCTGCAGTACAACACGCCGATCAAGATCGTGTCGCTCAACAACCGCTACCTGGGCATGGTGCGCCAGTGGCAGGAAGTCGAATACGCCGGTCGCTACAGCAGCAGCTACATGGATGCGCTGCCCAATTTTGTGAAGCTGGCCGAGGCTTATGGCCACGTCGGCATGCTGATCGAAAAACCGCAGGACGTGGAGCCCGCACTGCGGGAGGCGCGCAAGCTCAAGGACCGCACCGTGTTCATGGACTTCCGCACCGACCCGACCGAGAACGTGTTCCCGATGGTGCAGGCCGGCAAGGGCATCACCGAAATGCTGCTCGGGTCCGAGGACCTGTAAGCGGCGCCCCATTTTTTTAACCGTCACCTGACGAATCTATTGCCTGCCGAGCCCGCGCATTACCGTGCGCGGGGGAGGGCAGCGAAAAGAGGAATCTTCACATGAAACACATCATTGCCGTTCTGCTCGAAAACGAGCCGGGCGCCCTGTCCCGCGTGGTCGGCCTGTTCTCCGCGCGCGGCTACAACATCGAAAGCCTGACGGTGGCGCCGACCGAGGACGCCAGCCTGTCGCGCATGACCATCCAGACCACCGGTTCGGATGACGTGATCGAGCAGATCACCAAGCACCTGAACCGCCTGATCGAGGTCGTCAAGGTGGTGGACCTCACCGAAGGCTCCTACACCGAGCGCGAACTGATGATGGTCAAGGTCCGCGCCGTTGGCAAGGAGCGCGAGGAAATGAAGCGCATGGCTGATATATTCCGCGGGCGGATCATCGACGTGACCGAGAAAAGTTACACCATCGAGCTGACCGGCGACCAGTCCAAAAACGACGCCTTCCTGGAGGCGATTGACCGCAGCGCGATCCTGGAAACCGTGCGTACCGGCTCCAGCGGCATTGGCCGCGGCGAGAGGATCCTCAGGGTCTGATTTTCAGTCGTCCGTGCGCGCGTTTTCGACAGGCGGGGCGCGAACGGACAGAAGTGGCGATGTGTGTTTACCGTTCGCCCTCAGCCTGTCGAAGGGCATTTTCGCCAGAACCATCAACGATATCTACGGAGAGAGAAATGAAAGTTTATTACGACAAAGACTGCGACCTGAGCCTGATCAAGGGCAAGACCGTCGCCATCATCGGTTACGGCAGCCAGGGCCATGCCCACGCGCAAAACCTGAACGACAGCGGCGTCAAGGTGGTGGTCGGCCTGCGCAAGGGCGGCGCTTCCTGGCCCAAGGTCGAAAAAGCCGGCCTGAAGGTGGCTGAAGTCGCCGACGCCGTCAAGGCGGCCGACGTCGTGATGATCCTGCTGCCCGACGAGCAAATCGGCGCTGTCTACAAGAACGACGTGGCTCCCAACATCAAGCAGGGCGCCTCGCTGGTGTTTGCCCACGGCTTCAACGTGCATTACGGTGCCGTGATCCCGCGCGCCGACCTTGACGTCTGGATGGTTGCGCCCAAGGCGCCCGGTCACACCGTGCGCAACACCTACAGCCAGGGTGGCGGCGTGCCGCATCTGGTGGCCGTGCATCAGGACAAGAGCGGCAAGGCCCGTGAGCTGGCCCTGAGCTACGCGATGGCCAATGGCGGCGGCAAGGCCGGCATCATCGAAACCAACTTCCGCGAAGAAACCGAGACCGACCTGTTCGGCGAGCAGGCCGTGTTGTGCGGCGGCACCGTCGAGCTGATCAAGGCCGGCTTCGAGACGCTGGTGGAAGCCGGCTACGCGCCGGAAATGGCCTACTTTGAATGCCTGCACGAGCTCAAGCTGATCGTTGACCTGATTTATGAAGGCGGCATCGCCAACATGAACTACTCGATCTCCAACAACGCCGAATACGGCGAGTACGTGACCGGCCCGAACATCGTGACCTCGGCCACGAAAGAAGCCATGCGCAAGTGCCTGAAGGACATCCAGACCGGCGAATACGCCAAGAGCTTCCTGCTTGAAAACCAGGCCGGCGCGCCAACCCTGTTGAGCCGCCGCCGCCTGAATTCAGAGCACCAGATCGAAATCGTGGGCGAAAAACTCCGCGCCATGATGCCCTGGATCGCCAAGAACAAGCTGGTTGACCAGACCCGCAACTGATGACGCTGCCGGGCCTCACACGACCCGGCCGGATTCAGCTTCAAGCCGCGCAGGCCACCTGTGCGGCTTTTTCATTTCTGCGGACGACCGTTTGGTATCCTCTGGGCATGACTGAATCACTTCCAGCGCCGCAGACCGGGCGCACCTCTTTTTCCGACACCCGGAGCAGCTTCCATGCATGACGGCCACGACCCTGATATCGATGCCGAAGAAGCCGTTCCGCGCAAGCGGCGCAAGGGCATCTACATCCTGCCCAATCTGTTCACCCTGGCCGGCCTGTTTGGCGGGTTTTATGCCATCGTGATGGCGATGAATGGCCGGTTCGACCAGGCGGCGATCGGCGTGTTTGCCGCCATGGTGCTGGACAGCCTGGATGGACGCGTTGCGCGCATGACCAACACCCAGAGCGCTTTTGGCGAGCAGATGGATTCACTGGCCGACATGGTCTCGTTCGGCGCGGCGCCGGCGCTGATTGCCTACATCTGGGCCCTGACCGGCCTGGGCCGCTGGGGCTGGATTGCCGCCTTTGTCTACTGCGCCTGCGCCGCGCTGAGGCTGGCGCGTTTTAACGTCAACACCGGGGTGGTGGACAAACGCTTCTTCCAGGGACTGCCTTCGCCGGCCGCGGCTGCGCTGGTGGCCGGCTTCATCTGGCTGATGACGGAAGCCGGTGTGGCTGGCCAGGAGGTGCGCTGGGTCATGTTTGCGTT
This sequence comes from Polaromonas sp., assembly GCA_013824015.1. Lineage (GTDB taxonomy): Bacteria > Pseudomonadota > Gammaproteobacteria > Burkholderiales > Burkholderiaceae_C > Polaromonas. The sequence continues at coordinate 6,282 of PNNC01000057.1, read as the reverse complement.
GACCCTGTATGCGGGCCTCACGATGGTGACCAATGTGCCGTTTTACAGCTTCAAGGACCTGAGTCTCAAGCGCAGCGTTCCGTTCGCCGTGATTGTCCTGATCGCTTTGGGCATTGCCGTGATCAACATCGACCCGCCGACCGTGATGTTCGGCCTGTTCGTGATCTACGGCCTTTCTGGTTATGTGCTGTATGGCTGGCGCAAGGCCAAGGGCCTGCAGACCAGCGTGATCTCGACCTCGACCGACGAGCCGGATGAACGCGGCTTGCACAAATAGGGCGCTTGCCTGTCTGCAGCATTGCGCTTGCTGCACCGCAAAATTCTGTGATACATTGCCACCCATGAACAAGATTTCGCTAGCACTGCTGCTATCTGCCAACGGGCGGAGACGGTAGCGCGCACGCGTACACCCAATTCAACGGCCCGTTTGCACCAGCAACGGGCCGTTTTTCTTTGGGTTGCTGGGTTTGGAATGTCACAGTGGATGAGATCAACATGTTGAAAACACCTTCAAGCAAATACAAGTCCTTTGCCCCGGTTCGCCTGTCCGACCGCAGCTGGCCGGATGTGGTGCTGAGCCGGGCGCCGATCTGGTGCAGCGTGGACCTGCGTGACGGCAACCAGGCGCTGATCGAACCGATGGACATTCCGCGCAAGCTGCGGATGTTCGAGACCCTGGTGAAGATCGGCTTCAAGGAAATCGAAGTCGGCTTCCCGTCGGCATCGCAGGTCGAGTTCGACTTTTTGCGCCGCTTGATCGACGGCAAGCTGATCCCTGACGATGTCACCATCCAGGTGCTGACCCAGGCGCGCGAACCGCTGATCCGCCGCACCTTCGAGGCGCTGCAGGGCGCGCCGCGCGCCATCGTGCACCTCTACAACGCCACCGCGCCGGTGATGCGTCGCGTGGTGCTCGGCATGAATGAAGACGAGATTGTGGAACTGGCCACGAGCAACGCCCGCCTCTTCAAGGAGCTGGCTGCCACGCAGCCCGATACGCAGTGGACCTTCCAGTATTCGCCCGAAATGTGGTCCGGCACCGAGCTCGAATTCTCGAAGCGCGTGGTCGATGCCGTCACTGACGTCTGGCAACCCACGCCCGAGCGCAAATGCATCATCAACCTGCCATCGACAGTCGAACATTCAACGCCTAACATCTTTGCCGACATGATGGAATGGATGCATCGCCACCTGGCGCGGCGCGATGCCATCGTGCTGTCGGTGCATCCGCACAACGACCGCGGCACCGGTACGGCCGCCGGGGAGTTTGCCCTGATGGCTGGCGCCGACCGCATCGAAGGCTGCCTGTTCGGCAACGGCGAGCGCACCGGCAATGTCGATCTGGTCAACATCGCGCTGAACCTCTACACCCAGGGCGTGGCGCCCGGGCTGGATTTCTCGGAAATCGACGAGATCCGCCGCACCGTCGAGCATTGCAACCAGTTGCCGGTGCACCCGCGCCATCCTTATGCGGGCGACCTGGTCTACACCTCGTTTTCGGGCTCGCACCAGGACGCGATCAAGAAGGCGTTCGCCGCGCGCCAGGACGGCGACATCTGGGACATGCCCTACCTGCCGATCGATCCGAAGGACCTGGGCCGCAGCTACGAGGCGGTGATCCGCGTCAACAGCCAGTCGGGCAAGGGCGGCATTGCCTACCTGCTCGAAAGCGAGTTCGGCCTGGAGCTGCCACGCCGCCTGCAGATCGAGTTCAGCCAGGTGGTGCAGGGCGTGATGGATGCGACCGGCAAGGAACTGACCGCGCAGGACCTGTTTGCGCTGTTTGAAAAGGAATACGGCGTCCAGGGCATTCCCGCACCCCAGCTTCTGGTGAGCGAGGAAGTGGTCACCGCCGCGGGCGCCAAGTCCTTCACCATCGAGGCCGATGTCCAGCTCCATGGCGCCCACCACCGCGTGTCCGGCACGGGCACCGGTCCGATTGACGCTTTTGTGGCCGGGCTCCACAGCGCCACTGGCCGTGCCGTGCGGGTGCTGGACTACCACGAACACGCCATCGGTTCCGGCGCTGCCGCGCAGGCCGTGGCCTACCTGGAGCTGCGTATCGACGGCCAGACGCTGTTTGGTGTCGGCATGGACGGCAACATCGTGTCGGCGTCGCTCAAGGCCATCGTGTCCGGCCTGCAGCGCGCCAGCACCCCGCAGCCCGCCGCCGTTAACATGGCGGATTGATTTGACAACCAGCGATACACAGCGAGCAAGCAGGAGCCAGCCATGACCGACAAACTGATTATTTTCGACACCACCTTGCGGGACGGCGAACAGTCGCCCGGCGCTTCCATGACGCGCGACGAAAAACTGCGCATTGCGCGCCAGCTCGAGCGCCTGAAGGTCGATGTGATCGAGGCCGGCTTTGCGGCCAGCTCCAACGGCGACTTTGAAGCCGTGCAGGCGATTGCCAATGCGATCAAGGATTCGACCATCTGTTCGCTGTCGCGGGCCAACGACCGCGACATTTCGCGCGCGGCCGAAGCGCTCAAGGGCGCCAACAGCGCGCGCATCCACACCTTCATCGCGACCAGCGCGCTGCACATGGAAAAGAAGTTGCGCATGAGCCCCGAGCAGGTGCTGGAGCAGGCCAGGCTGTCGGTGCGTTTTGCGCGCAACCTGGTGGCCGATGTCGAGTTCAGCCCGGAAGACGGTTACCGCAGCGACGTGGACTTTTTGTGCCGCGTGCTCGAAGCCGTGATTGCCGAAGGCGCCACCACCATCAACGTGCCCGATACCGTCGGCTACGCGGTGCCCGAGCTCTACGGCAACTTCATCAAGACCCTGCGCGAGCGTGTGCCCAACAGCGACAAGGCGATCTGGTCGGTGCATTGCCACAACGACCTGGGCATGGCCGTCGCCAACTCGCTGGCCGGCGTGAAGATCGGCGGCGCGCGCCAGGTGGAATGCACCATCAATGGCCTCGGCGAACGCGCCGGCAATTGCTCGCTCGAGGAAATTGTCATGGCCGTGAAAACGCGCCGCGATTATTTCCAGCTCGACATGAACATCGATCCGTTGCACATCGTGGCTGCCAGCCGCATGGTCAGCCAGACCACCGGTTTTGTGGTCCAGCCGAACAAGGCCGTGGTCGGCGCCAATGCCTTTGCGCATGCCTCCGGGATTCACCAGGACGGCATGCTGAAGGCGCGCGAGACCTACGAAATCATGCGTGCGGAAGACGTGGGCTGGAGTTCCAACAAGATGGTGCTGGGCAAGCTCAGCGGCCGCAACGCCTTCAAGCAGCGCCTGCAGGACCTCGGCATCCAGATGGAGAGCGAGGCCGACACCAATGCCGCCTTTGCGCGCTTCAAGGAACTGGCCGACGGCAAGAGCGAAATTTTCGACGAGGACATCCTGGCGCTGGTCAGCGACGAAAGTGTCACCCATGAGAAGGAGCAATACGGTTTTGTCTCGCTGTCCCAGCACAGCGAAACCGGTGAGCGTCCGCAGGCCACCGTGGTGTTCACGGTGGATGGCAAGGAGGTGCGTGGTCAATCCGACGGCAACGGCCCGGTCGATGCCTCCCTCAAGGCCATCGAGACCCATGTCAAAAGCGGCGCCGAGATGGTGCTGTATTCGGTCAATGCGATCAGCGGTTCCACCGAGAGCCAGGGCGAGGTGACGGTCCGGCTGCAAAACAGCGGCCGCGTGGTCAACGGCGTCGGCGCCGATCCCGATATTGTGGTCGCCTCAGCCAAGGCGTATTTGAGTGCGCTGAGCAAACTGCAAAACAAGGCCGACCGGGTGGCGGCCCAGGGATAAAACCCTGTTGGCGACAAAGTCCTTTTAAATCAATAACTTAGTAATTTTTTGTTGCTTTTGAGGGTCTCAGCTGAAAATGCATTGACGAGTTAAGCGTTGCGTTTAGAAAAGTTTCGCAAACGATTGATATTGCGTGACTTTTTCTATTTGTATACACTCCAGCATCGCACTAATCGCAACTGGAGGCGAATCAATGACCAACACGCTGAACCTGATCTTCAAACGCAGCTTACAACTCGTTGGATTTCTTACTGTCTCGGTTGCGTTGATTTATCCGGCCGCTTCTGAAGCGGCGCCTGCCAAACGCCAGGTCGTGAAGAAAGCGCACGCGACCAAAGCGGTTTCCAAAAAAGTGGTCTCCAGCCGCAAGAGCGCCCGTTTTGTTGCCAAAACCCAGCGCAAACCGATCATCGTCGCCACGCCGGCGCGGCCTTCGTTTGGCCAGATTGCCGGCCTGCATGGCGCCCAGGATCCGCTGGACCTGAAATCCAGCGTGGCCCTGGTGATCGATCAGGACACACATGAGGTGCTGTTCAGCAAGAACGACCAGGCCGTCCTGCCGATCGCGTCGCTGACCAAGCTGATGACCGGCGTGATCATCAGCGGCGCGCGTTTGCCCATGGATGAAAGCATCACCATCACGCAGGACGATGTGGACACCGAAAAAGGCAGCCGCTCGCGTTTGCGCGTCGGTTCCAGCCTGACCCGCGGCGAGTTGCTGCACCTGGCGCTGATGTCCAGTGAGAACCGCGCAGCGCACGCGCTGGGCCGCACGTATCCGGGCGGCATGACGGCGTTTGTGAACCTGATGAATGCCAAGGCCAAGATGCTGGGCATGACCGGCACCCGTTATGTCGAGCCGACAGGCCTGTCCAGCCAGAACCAGTCCAGCGCCCAGGATCTGGCCACGCTGGTCAATGCGGCCCACGCCGACCCGGTGCTGCGCGAACTCTCGACCTCCACCGGCTACCAGGTGGCGGTGGGCCGGCAGACCCTGCAGTACAACAACACCAACCGGCTGGTCAAAAACCCCGACTGGGAGATCGGCCTGCAAAAGACCGGCTACATTTCTGAAGCTGGCCAGTGCCTGGTCATGCAGACGAAGGTGGCGGGCCGCAAGCTGATCATGGTGTTTCTCGATTCGGCCGGCAAACTCAGCCGCCTGGGCGATGCCGAGCGGGTCCGCCGCTGGGTGGAGTCGCAGCCGGTGAATGTGCCGAAAATCAGCGCTGCCGCCAGGCCCGCCAACGGCTGATGCTGCGCCGGGGGCTGGCTTCGTGGTCCCGCGCTGCCGCTGATTTGCTATCGTATTGATAGCTTTCAGCCCATGTCTGGCATGGGCTGGAGCCGTTTTCTACTTGAAATGACCGGAGCGGTAACCGAGCGCAGCGGAGATTTCGTGCGCAGTCGCTTCGAGTTTGGGTAACCAGCTTTCGTCCAGCCGGTCCGCCGGCGCCGAGATCGACAGGCCCGCCACCAGTTTGCTCTGGTCGTCGTAAATGCCTGCAGCCATGCAGCGCACCCCCAGTTCCAGTTCCTCGTTGTCGCGCGCAATGCCGTACTGGCGGGCTTTCGACAATTCGCGCTCCAGCGCCGTCAGCTGCGTGATGCTGTTTTTGGTCTGGCCTGGCAAGCCGGTGCGGGTGGCATAGCTGCGCAGGCGCTGCGGATCGTCAAAGGCCAGGAACAGCTTGCCGACCGAGGTCAGGTGCAGCGGCGCGCGCCCGCCAATGGCGCGCACCACCTGCATGCCGGAGCGCTCGCTGTAGGCGCGCTCCACATAAATGATCTCGTCACCCTGGCGCACGCTCAGGTTCACCGGTTGCTGGATCAGGCGATGCAGCTCGCGCATCGGTGTCAGCGCGGCATCACGCACGCTCAGGCGCGCTTTCACCAGGTTGCCGAGTTCCAGCAGGCGCATGCCCAGGCGGTAGCTGCCAGCCACGGGGCGGTCGACGAAGCGGCCGGTCGCCAGGTCGTTGAGGATGCGGTGCGCCGTGGACGGATGCAGGCCCGACTTCTCGCTGATTTCCTTGAGCGAGACGGCTTCTTCACGCGTCGCCAGAATTTCCAGCAGGGTGAACATGCGTTCTATCACCTGGACCGTGGGTTTGGCGGGCAGAGCGGAGGTGTCGGACTTTGTCATGGTGATGTGGGTAAATTTTACCCTGTGAAATGCGCGCAGGCCGGTGTTGGGCCGTTTTTGCGCCGCCTGCGGGCTCAGTCTGTCGCTTCTGGCGCGAAGGGTGGTGCGGCGATCCATGACCCGTCCACCAGGACCTGGTTCGGTACAAACCGGGCCTTGTAATTCATCTTGGGGCTTTGCGCGATCCAGTAGCCGAGGTAGACATGCGGCAGACCCAGCGTGCGCGCCTGTTCAATCTGCCAGAGCACGCTGTAATTGCCGTAGCTGGCCTGGAGGTCGGGCTCGTAAAAGGTGTACACCGCCGACACGCCGTCTTCCAGCACGTCCAGAATCGACACCATTTTCAGGGCGCCAGCCTCGCCATT
>PNNC01000132.1 GCA_013824015.1 Polaromonas sp. | reverse complement strand
GCGGTTCTGGGGGCGGCGTTCGCCGCCGTGGGCTCCTTCGGTCTGGTGCGGTTGCCGACCTTTTTCCACCGGATTCACGCACCCACGCTGGGCGCCACCGCCGGTGTGTGGTGTATCACCATCGCCACCATCATCTACTTCTCGGTCCAGGGCTACAACCTGTTCCTGCACGCGGTGCTGATCACGCTGTTTGTCGCGCTGACGGCGCCGGTCACGACCATTTTCCTGATGCGCGCGAGCCTGTTCCGCGAGCGGCAAAAAGGCGGCGCCGTGCCGCCGGCCGCACCCTCGACCGAATCCGCACCGTCCGATGTCGGCCAGCCGACCGGACCGCGTGACCGCTAGTTTCAAGGAAAGGTGTGGCCATGCCTGCTGTAATTGCCATCTGCATCGGTGCCTCGGTCGGGGCGCTCGCCCGCTGGGGCCTGGCCCTGTGGCTCACGCCCGGCGGCCTGCTGCCCTGGGGCACGCTGGCCGCCAACCTGATCGGCGGCTACCTGATCGGCGTGTGTATTGCCGTCTTCCAGGCCATGCCGCAACTCGACCCGGTCTGGCGCCTGATGCTGGTGACGGGTTTTCTGGGCGGGCTCACGACCTTCTCCTCGTTTTCTGCCGAAGTGGTGACCTTCCTGATGGAAGAGCGGTATGGACTGGCGCTGGGCACCGCCGCGCTGCATGTGCTGGGATCGCTGCTGATGACCGTCATCGGCATCAAGAGTGCTCTGTTTTTGATAGCTGCCCGCGCACAGTAGACACGGGCCGAAGGCCTGTTTTGTTCAGCTCCTGAGGTATCCGCCCGGCGCCACGCCGCGTGGCCGCCGGAGATCATGCGCAGCCCGCCTGTCGCCCAGGCCGCTGCTTCGGACCACTTAAGGATCCCTTAAGCCTGCCCTTCCTACACTCGCGCATCTCTTTTTCAAGGATGCAACATGCAGAGTGCGCTGCGCAAGGTGGTCGACTCGCCCGCCGCCCCCATCGTCGTGACCCACACCCCGGTCGGCGCACCGCGGCGCCTGGAGGCCGAGGCCTATATCCGCGCGATTTTTTCCAGCCGTTACCAGGCCGAGCCCGCCAGCTTCGCGCCCAACCTGGTCATGATGGAGCAGCGCCAGCGCATCATCGCCGCCACCGGATGGCGCGGCGCCGGCGCCGAAACCCTGTATCTCGAACGCTACCTCGATACGCCGATTGAAACGGCCATGGAAAAACTCGCCAGCGAGCAGGTGGTGCGCGAGCGCATCGTCGAGGTCGGCCACCTGGCGGCGGACAAGCCCGGCGCCAGTGTCCATGTGATTCTGACCCTGGCCGATTACCTGCATCGCATCGGCTTCGAGTGGGTGGTCTTCACCGCGACCCAGGAGCTGATCCGGATTTTCACGCGGCTGGGCCTGCCGCTGCTGGCCCTGGCCAAGGCCGATCCGGCCCGGCTGGGCAGCGAGGCAGGCACCTGGGGCCGGTACTACGACACCGAGCCGGTGGTGGTGGCTGGCCGCATCCAGCTCGGGCTGGCGCGCGGCGGGTCGCACCCGTGAGCGGAGATCGCCTGTTCGCCGCGCTGGCCGCGCGTGCGCCCGAGGCCGTGGTGCTGCGCGGCCCGGCTCGCGCCTGGAGCGCGCGGGCCGTGCTGGACGAAGTCGCCGTGCTGGCCGCACGCCTGGAGGGCCGCCGCGTGCTGGCCGTGCTCGCCGACAACAGCCCGGCCTGGGTCATGGCCGACCTGGCCGCACTGCAAACCGGCACGGTGCACCTGCCGCTGCCTGCATTTTTCAGCGCCGCCCAACTGGCGCACATGCTGACGCAGACCGGCGCGGACACGCTGCTGACCGACCAGCCGGAAAGGATTCTGGCACTCGGCCTGGGCTTTGTGGCCGAAGCCCCCTGGAACGGCCTGAGCTGGCTGAGCCGCACCACCACCGCAGTGCAACTGCCGGCAGGCACCGCCAAAATTTCCTTCACCTCCGGCAGCACCGGCACGCCCAAGGGCGCCTGCCTCACTGCGGCCGGTCTGCTGGCCACGGCGGCCGGGCTGACCCGCCGGCTGTCCGGCCTGAACGTCACCCGGCACCTGGTCATCCTGCCGCTGGCGCTGCTGCTGGAAAACACCGCCGGCATCTACGCGCCGCTGCTGCAGGGCGCCGAGATGGTGCTGCCGGGACTGGCCACGCTGGGTTGGCGCGGCATGGCGGGCTTTGATCCTGCCGCGTTGCAGCAGGCCGTCGCGTCCGCCGCGCCGCAGAGCCTGATCCTGGTCCCGGAGCTGCTCAAGGCCTGGACCCTGCTGCTCCAGGCCACCGGTCAACACGCGTCGCCGGCACTGGCCTTTGCGGCCGTCGGTGGCGCGCGGGTGGACCGCGGCCTGCTGATGCAGGCGCGCGCCCTGGGCATTCCGGCGTATGAGGGATACGGCCTGACCGAATGTGGCTCGGTGGTCTGCCTGAATGTGCCCGGCGACGAAGGCCCCGGTGTCGGGCGGCCGCTGCCGCATGTGCGCCTGAGCATCGAGGACGGCGAAGTGCGCATCGCCACCGGCGCTTTTCTCGGTTATGTCGAACCGGCGCAATCCGGTCGGCGGACCGCGCCGGACGGCGTTTTCGCCACCGGCGACCTCGGCGAAATCGACGCCCAGGGCCACCTGCGACTGTCGGGCCGGCGCAAGAACCTGCTGATCACCTCCTTCGGCCGCAACATCTCGCCCGAGTGGGTGGAATCCGTGCTGCTGGCGCAGACGGCGGTGGCGCAGGCCGCCGTGACCGGCGACGCCCGGCCCTGGCTGGCCGCGGTGCTGGTGCCGGCGCGCGGCGCCACGCTCGCCGACCTGCAGGCCGCGGTGGCGCGGGCCAACAGCAGCCTGCCCGACTATGCCCGCATCGGCAGCTTCATCACGGCCCCGCCGTTCACGCCGGACAACGGCCAGGCCACCGGCAACGGTCGCCCGGTGCGCAGCGCCATCTCCACCCAACACGCCGCCGCCCTGGCGGCGCTTTATGCCACAGAGGACAAGCCCATGCCTTTTTATGATCAACTGGTCGCCGACACCGCCACCGACCGGGCACAACTGCTGGGCGCGCCCATCATTGCCGACTGCATGCAGGGCCAGGTCGCCCTCGGCAGCTACCTGGCTTTCCTGGGCCAGGCCTTCCACCATGTGCGCCACACCACGCCGCTGCTGATGTCGGTCGGTGCCCGGCTGTCCGAGCCCCAGGCCTGGCTGCGGCGCCCGGTTGCCGAATACATCGCGGAGGAGATCGGCCACGAGGAATGGATACTCGACGACATCCGCGCCGCTGGCGGCGACGCCGACGCGGCACGTGCCAGCCGACCCGACCTGCCGGCCGAACTGATGGTGGCCTACGCCTACGACCTGGTCCACCGCGGCAATCCCGCCGGTTTCTTCGGCATGGTGTTTGTCCTCGAAGGCACCAGCGTCGCGCTGGCGCTGATGGCGGCCGACCGCATCCAGCAGGCGCTGCAACTGCCCAACGCGGCCTTTTCCTATCTGCGCTCCCACGGCACGCTGGACCAGGAACACACCCGGCACCTGGCGGACCTGCTCGAACAGATGACCCCGGCTGACCAGCAGGAAGTGCTGCGCTGCGCGCGGGTTTTCTATCGCCTGTACGGCGACATCTTCCGGGCCCTGCCCAGCGCGAAGGAAGCCACATGCAATTGAACGCCACGCGTATCCTGCTGACCGGCGCCAGCGGCGGACTGGGCGCCCAGCTCGCCCGGCAGCTTGCCGGCGCGGGCGCAGCAGTGCTGCTGGCCGGCCGCGATGCGCTGCGCCTCGGCGTGCTCGCCGGGGAGCTCGGCCCGACCAGCGCCATGGTGCTGGCCGACCTGACCACCGCAGAAGGCATCGCGGCGACAGAAGCCGCGGCGCGCGCCTTCGGCGTCAATGTACTGATCAACAATGCCGGTGTCGAAGGTTTCGGCCTGCTGGAGCGGCAGGACCGCGGCACCGTGGAACGCGTGCTGAGCACCAACCTGCAAGCCCCGATCCACCTGACGCAGGCCCTGTTGCCCTGGCTCAGAACGCAGCCCGAGGCGGCCATCGTCAATGTCGGCTCCATGCTTGGCAGCCTGCCCTTTCCCGGCTTTGCCGCCTACTCGGCGGCCAAGGCCGGCCTGCGCGCCTTCTCGCAAGCGCTGCGCCGCGAACTGGCCGACACCCCTGTCGCCGTGATTCACGTAGCGCCACGCGTGATCAACACCGCGCTCAACAGCGATGCGGCCAACCGGCTCAACCACGCGCTCGGCAACACCAGCGACAGCAGCGAGGCGGTCGCACGCCGGATCGTCGAGGTGCTGCGCCACGGCCGGGGCGAACACCACTTCGGATTTCCGGAACGGCTGTTTGCCTGGCTCAACGGCATGGCACCGGCGCTGATCGACCGCGGCCTGGCCGGCAAACTGGCCACCGTCAAGCAGCACGCGCCGTCCGCCGCGCAGCTGCCCGCAACCCGCCCTTCGACTTTTCGACAGCACTGAAAGGACTTTTATGCACACCCTTGTACGCACCCTCTTCGCCCTCCCCCTGCTGGCCTGCCTGGCCGGTGTGGCCAGCGCCGGCCCCGCCGAGGACATGGTCAAACCGATCCAGGACCAGTGGGCCGCCATCAAGTACCGCCAGCCGGAAAAACAGCAGGCCGACCTGTACCACGCGCTGGCCCAGCAGGCCCACAAAATCGTCGAAGCCAATCCCGGCAGCGCCGAGGCCCTGACCTGGGAAGGCATTGTGGTGTCCAGCGAAGCCGGCGCCCGGGGCGGCCTGGGCGCGCTGTCGCTGGTCAAGGAGGCCAAGCTGCGCTTTGAGGAGGCGCTGAAGATCAATGACAAGGCGCTCGACGGGTCCGCCTACACCAGCCTGGCGACGCTGTACGCCCAGGTGCCGGGCTGGCCGGTCGGCTTTGGCAACAAGGACAAGGCCGAGGAGTTGTTCAGGAAGTCGTTGGCCATCAACCCGGCCGGCATCGACGCCAACTTCTTCTACGGCGAGTATCTGCTCGGCCGCGATCGCCCGGCTGAAGCCCGCACTTACCTCGAAACCGCATTGAAGGCGGCGCCGCGTCCGGGCCGCGAACTGGCCGACAGCGGCCGACGGCAGGAAATCCAGGCCCTGCTCGCGAAATTGGGCAAGTAAGCACACTCTCTTTTTGATAGCAGTGCGGCCTCACCGGTCAGGGGCTGGCAGCCCAAAAAGCCCATCACCGGGGCATCCGGGAAAGCGGCGCGGCTCAGTGCGGGCGCAGCAGCCAGACCAGGCCCGCGGCGACCAGCAGGTAGAGCACGCCGGCAAGCACCATGACCGGCCTGGAAACCTCCCGTGCCCGCAGCAAGGCCAGCAGGCCGATGGACGACATGCCGTACATCGCGGCAGCGAGCAGATACGCCTGGGGCGCCGGCACGAAAACGGATGAGCCTCCGCGCTTCGGTGCTGTGGCATAGCCGGAATGCGCAAGGATCAGGCCGCCGCCCACCATGCCGAGAAGCACGAGGGCAGCAATGGCCACCTGGGCGGCGCCAGGGACAGGCTGTGCTTTCATGGACGGGCCCCGGCGTGCTGGTTTGCGTTGAAAATTCAGCCGCCGGGCTCAGGCCGGCAGCCGCGCCACGCCGCACACCAGATCGCCCGCATCGTTGGCCAACACCGCACGCTCGTTTTTCGCCTGGGCCACTTCCATGTCGCGCGGCAGCACCACGCCGTTTTTCACGGCCAGCACCTCGGCCATCACGCTGACCGCAATTTCGGGCGGGGTCTTGCTGCCGATGTAGATGCCGATCGGGCCGCGCAGGCGCGCCAGTGTGGCGGGGTCCAGGCCGAAGTGCTCGGCCATGCGCTGGTGGCGTGTCTCGTTGTTGCGGCGCGAGCCGATGGCGCCGATGTAAAACGCGTCGGTGGTGAGGGCCTCCATCAGCGCCAGGTCGTCGAGTTTGGGATCGTGTGTGAGCGCGATCACGCAGCTGCGGCGGTCCGGCTTGAAGGCCGTCACCACGTCGTCGGGCATGTCGCTGAGCACCCTGGCGCCGGCGACCGACCAGGCGCTGCGGTATTCCTCGCGCGGGTCGCAGACGGTGACGGCGAAGCCACTGAACAGCGCCATGGTGGCCAGATACTCGGTCAGTTGCCCCGCGCCGATCAGCAGCATGCGGTATTCGGGGCCAAAGGTGTTGACCAGCGCCAGTGCGCTGACGCCAAGCTCGGCCGGCGCCGAGGCGGGCGCCAGCGTCACCGCGCCATCGGTCAGGCGCACGCTGCGTTGCATCAGCTGCCCGGCTTCGAGCGCCTGCACCAGCTCGGCCAGCGCGCCGGCTTCCGGGTCGTATTCGAGCAGCAGCTCCAGCGTGCCACCACAAGGCAGGCCGAAACGGTGGGCCTCGTCGGCGGTGATGCCGTATTTGACAAAGGTCGGCGGCCCGGACGGAATGACCTTGCCGCCTGCGCCGGCCGGACCCCCTGCCGAATAAGCCTGGGTGTACTGGTAAATCAGGTCGTCCTCGATGCAGCCGCCCGAGACCGAACCGACCACGGCGCCGTCTTCACACAGCGCCATGATGGAGCCGACCGGCCGCGGCGACGAGCCCCAGGTGCGCACCACCGTCGCCAGCAAGGCGCGTTTGCCCGCCCTGCGCCAGTCGCGCAGTGTGCGCAACACCATGACATCGAGGTTTTCCATCGTTCGCTCCCGCTTTCGCTACCCGTGCGTCAACTGCCGCCCGCTCAGCTGCCCAGCCAGACGGCAACGGCCAGCGCCGCCGCGCCGGCCACCCAGACCCACCAGGGGATGCCGGATTTGCCCGCCGCCGCTGTGCCCGTGTCATCGGCTTCCACCTCGCCCATGACCATTTTGGCCGCATAACTCTCGGGGTGCAGGCGCTGCATCTCCTCGTCGAAACGCTTGAAGAAGTCTTCCGCCATGGACTTGGCCGCGCCATCGATCAGGCGCTGGCCGAGCTGGGCGACCTTGCCGCCCACCGAGGCGTGCACGGTGTAGGACAGCTCGCAGCCGTCGTCGTTCGGCACCAGGCTCACTTCGGCGCTGCCCTTGCCGAAACCGGCGACACCGCCCTGCCCGTCGAAAGACAACTTGTAGCTGGCCGGCGGGTTCATCTCGGTCAGCGAAATCTTGCCGGTGAATTTGGCCGAGACCGGGCCGATCTTCAGGGCCATCGCGATCGCGTACTGGTTCTCGCCGGTGGCCTCGACCTTGTCGCAGCCCGGAATGCAGGCCTTGAGCACCGCCGGATCATTGAGCGCGTCCCAGGCCTGTTGTTGTGTCACCGCGAGCTGGCGGCTTCCCTGCATGTCCATGTTTTTTCCCTCTTTTTCCGTGTTTTGCTCGCAGGAGCGTGTTTATTTCTTCATCAGAGCCGCAAGGCTGGCCGCAAGTTCCTCGAGCTTGCTGAGGTTGTGCACCGCCAGCATGCCGTGGGCCTGGGCATGCAGCACCGCCGCGCCGCGCGCCAGCGGTGCATAACCGTCAAAACGCAGCAGCGGGTTGAGCCAGAGCAGGCGGCGGCTGCGCCGGCGCAGCCAGGCCAGTTCGCGGGCCAGCCCGGCCGGCTCGCCGGTGTCCAGCCCGTCGGTGATCACCAGCACGATGGTGCGCCGCCCGACCAGGCGGCGTGCATGTTTCTCGCGCAGCGTGGCCAGCGAAGCGCCCAGTTGCGTGCCGCCGGCAAAGTCTTCAATCGCCAGGCTGGCATGCGCCAGCATCTCGTCGGTGTCGGCCTGGCGGAAAGCCGGCGTCAGATCGGTCAGGTGCATGCCGAAGGCAAACACATCGCGCTGCGGGTGCCGCCGCGTCGCCGCATGCAAAAACGCCAGCAGCAGCCGCGCATAACGCTCCATCGACCCCGACACATCCACCAGCACCAGCAGCGGCAAGGCCTGCTCGCGCCGCTGCAGCCGCGGCAGGCGCAGCAACTCGCCGCCGGTGCGCGCCGCCTGGTGCATGACACCCGGCCAGTGCATGCGGTTGCCGCTGGCGGCGGGCCGGCTGCGCCGCGAGCTGAACATCGGCAGGGGCAGCTTGATGTCGCGCGCCAGCCGCTCGACCAGACGGTACTCGGTGGCCGACAGCGCGTTGAAGTCCGCATGGTGCAGGCGTTCAATGTCGCTGGCGGTCATGGCCGCATCGAACTCGACCTTTTGGTCTTCCTTGGCAGGCGCCGCCTGCTGGCCGAAGGATTGTTGCGGCGCCAGCGCCTCGCGCACGCGCGGCCGGCGCTTGCTCGGTTCGGCCTTGCCCTCGGCGCTGGGCAGCAGTTGCGCCAGCAGCTTGTTGGCGACTTTCGGGTCCTGGAAATACACGTCGAACAATTCGCGGAACACCAGCCGGTCCTGCTCGCGGCTGACCATCACTGCCTCAAAGGCGGCGCTCAGGTCGTCCTTTTCACCGATGCCGACGGCCAGCGCGGCTTCCTTGGCGAGCGCCATGCGCTGGCTGTCCACCTTGACGCCGGCGCGCCGCAGGGCCCGGCCGAAGCCGGCGATGTTGTCGCCCAACTTTCCGCTGCGTGCGTCACCTAGAAGCATGATCTCGCCTCAACTCACTGTGCTTCCGCCGCTTCAGGCTTGAGCAGGTCCACCGCCAGCGCGTGCGTCAGCGCGGCCACGTCTTCGCGCTGCTTGAACAAAATGCCGGCCGTGTCGGCCACCACTTCCGGGTCCACCACCAGCGTGTCCAGCGCCACCAGCGCCTTGGCCCATTCGACACTTTCGGCAATGCCGGGCGCGCGCTGGAAGGCGTTGCCGAACGGCGAACGACGCAGCCGGTCCACAAAGGCCGCCACCTGGGCGGACAGCTGCTCGCCGGCTTCCGGCACCTGGGCGCGGATGATGGCCAGCTCGCGCTCGCGGTCCGGATAGTCCAGCCAGTGGTAGAGGCAGCGCCGCTTGACCGCGTCGTTGAGTTCACGCGTGCGGTTGCTGGTCAGGATGGTCACCGGCGTGACCTGCGCGCTGACCGTGCCGATTTCCGGGATGCTGACCTGGTACTCGCCGAGGTACTCGAGCAGGAATGCCTCGAACGGCTCGTCGGCGCGATCCACCTCGTCGATCAGCAGCACCGCGCCGGGCGCCGGGGTCTGCAGCGCCTGCAGCAAGGGCCGGCGTATCAGGTAACGGTCCTGGTACACCTCGCTCTCGACATCTGCGGCATCACTTTTGCCCTCCACGGCACGCATGTGCAGCAACTGTGCCGCGTAGTTCCACTCGTAGAGCGCTTCACGCTGCTCGAGGCCGTCGTAACACTGCAGGCGGATCAGCTGGCGCTGCAGCGCGAGCGACAAAGCCTTGGCCAGCTCCGTCTTGCCGACGCCGGGCTCACCTTCAAGCAGCAGCGGGCGCTGCAGCCGAAGCGCCAGGAACACGGCGGTCGCCAGCCGCCGGTCGGCAAAGTAGCCAGCCTGCTGCAGGGCCTGCGCCAGCGCGTCTATGGTGGGGAATGGTGTCATCGGATCAGTTTAGCTTGCGCCTGCTTCGCTATCAATTCAGGAGCTACTCGCCCTTGTCTGGCAAGGGCTGGAAGCATTTTTTATTCATCGTTTCCTGACCCGCCTGTGATCCCGGGCCGGAGGAGCCTGCCCCGCACCGCCATCCGGGGGAGCCATGTCGCACCCCCCGCAGGAAACCGGGGCAGGGATGGCGGGTCCGCTCCGCCATGCCAGCCAGGGATCAGCCCGCCAGCGCCTTCGCCACGCCGCGCTGCGTCTGCACGCTGATCAGGTTGGCGCGGTAGGCCGCGGTCGCGTGAATGTCGCTGTTGAGGTCGGTCGCGTCTATCTTCACGCCCGCCGCCGCCTCGGGCGTGAAGCTCTTGCCCAGCGCCGCTTCCAGCCCGGCATGGCGGAACACACCGCTGGAAGCGCCGGTGACGGCCACACGCACACCGCTGTCGAACTGCGCGACAAACACACCCACCAGCGCAAAACGCGAGGCCGGCTGCTTGAACTTCATGTAGGCCGCGCGTTTCGGAATCGGGAAGCTGATCGCCGTGATCAGTTCGCCCTCGTTCAACGCGGTGGAAAACATGCCCAGAAAGAAGTCGTCGGCCGCAATCTTGCGCGTCGTGGTGTGGATGGTGGCGCCCAGCGCCAGCACCGCACTCGGGTAACAGGCCGAAGGGTCGTTGTTGGCAACCGAGCCGCCCAGCGTGCCCATGGCGCGCACCTGGCGGTCGCCGATGTTGGCGGCCAGGTCGGCCAGCGCCGGCAGTGCCGATTTGACATCGGCGCTGTTGGCCACATCGAGGTGGCGCGTCATCGCACCGATCACGAGGCTGTTGCCTTCGCGCTTGATGCCGCTCAGTTCCCTGATGCCGCTGAGGTCGGCGAGCTGGTCCGGACTGGACAGGCGCAGCTTCATCGATGCCAGCAAGGTTTGCCCGCCGGCCAGTGGTTTGGCGCCGTCGGCCGCCAGTTGTGCGGCCGCGGCCAGCGTGGTGGGTCGTTCCAGGGTGAAGGGATACATGGTGTTTTCTCCTTGACGGTCTGTTTTATTTTTTGGCGGACTGGATGGCTTCCCAGACACGGCTGGACGAAGCCGGCATGTCGAAGTCGGTCACGCCCAGCGGCCTGAGCGCATCCAGCACGGCGTTGATCACCGCCGGCGGGGATCCGATGGCGCCGGCCTCGCCGCAGCCCTTGGCGCCGAGCGGGTTGTGGCTGCAGGGCGTGCACAGGGTGTCCAGCTTGAAGCTGGGCATGTCATCGGCGCGCGGCATCGCGTAATCCATGAACGAGCCGGTCAGCAACTGGCCGGACTCCGGGTCGTAAACGCAGTTTTCCAGCAGCGCCTGGCCGATGCCCTGCACCAGTCCGCCGTGCACCTGGCCTTCCACAATCATCGGGTTGATGATGTTGCCGAAGTCGTCCACCGCGGTGAAGCTGTCCACCCGTACCACGCCGGTCGCGGGATCGACCTCGACCTCGCAGATGTAGGTGCCGGCCGGAAAGGTGAAGTTGGTCGGGTCGTAAAACGCGGTTTCGTTCAGGCCGGGCTCCAGCTTGTCGAGCGGGTAGTTGTGCGGCACATAAGCCGTCAGCGCCACCTGGCCGAAAGTCACCTTCTTGTCGGTGCCCTTGATGGTGAACTCGCCGTTGGCAAACTCCACATCGGCGTCGCTGGCTTCCATCAGGTGCGCGGCGATCTTCTTGGCCTTGGTCTCTATCTTGTCGAGCGCCTTCATGATGGCTGTGCCGCCGACCGACAGCGAGCGTGAACCATAGGTGCCCATGCCGAAAGGCACACGCCCGGTGTCGCCGTGCACCACGTCGACCTGGTCCACCGAAATGCCCAGGCGCGCCGCCACCACCTGCGCAAAGGTGGTCTCGTGCCCCTGGCCGTGGCTGTGAGAACCGGTGAACACCGTCACGCTGCCGGTCGGGTGCACCCGGACCTCGCCGCACTCGAACAGGCCGGCGCGCGCACCGAGCGCACCGGCGATGTTGCTGGGCGCCAGGCCGCAGGCCTCGATGTAGCAGGAGTAACCGATGCCGCGCAACAGGCCCTTGGCGGCCGATGCGGTCTTGCGCTGCTCGAAGCCGGCCACCTCGGCCAGTTCGTTGCCGCGCTTGAGCAGCGCGTGGAAATCACCGACGTCGTACTGCAGCGCCACCGGCGTCTGATAGGGGAAGTCCTTGACGAAGTTGCGGCGGCGGATCTCGTCCTGCGCCAGGCCCAGCTCCCAGGCGCAGCGCGTCACCAGGCGTTCGAGCAGGTAGGTGGCCTCGGGGCGCCCGGCGCCGCGGTAGGCATCGACCGGCGCGGTGTTGGTGAACCAGGCATCCACTTCGACGTAAATCTGCGGGCAGGTGTACTGACCGGCCAGCAGGGTCGCGTACAGAATCGTCGGCACCGCCGGCGCGAAGGTCGACAGGTAGGCGCCCATGTTGGCATCGGTGTGCACCCGCATCGCCAGGAACTTGCCATCCTTGTCCATCGCCATCTCGGCATGGCTGGAATGGTCGCGGCCATGCGCGTCGCTGACAAAGGCTTCGCTGCGGTCGGCGGTCCACTTGATGTTGCGGTTCAGCTTTTTCGAGGCCCAGGTCAGGCACACGTCCTCGGCATACAGATAGATCTTGGAGCCGAAACCGCCGCCGACGTCGGGCGCGATCACCCGCACCTTGTGTTCGGGCAGGCCCATCACAAAGGCCGTCAGCAGCAGGCGCTCGACATGCGGGTTCTGGTTGGACACGTACAGCACGTATTCATCGGTGGCGCGGCTGTAGGAGCCGATCACCGCGCGCGGCTCCATGGCGTTCGGAATCAGCCGGTTGTTGGTCAGGTCCAGTTTGGTCACATGCGCGGCGTTCGCAAACACCGCATCGACCTGGCCCTTGTCGCCGATCGCCCATTTGTAGCAATGGTTGTCGGGCGCGGCCTCATGCAGCGCAGTGGCTTTGGCCGCGTCGGTGACACGCACCACAGCGCTGAGCACCTCGTAATCGACCTCGACCAGCTCGGCGGCGTTTTTGGCCTGCTCCAGCGTCTCGGCCACCACCATCGCGACATGGTCGCCGACATAACGCACCTTGCCCTGGGCCAGGATGGGGTGTGGCGGCTCCTTCATCGGGTTGCCGTCGGTACTCGTGATCAGCCAGCCGCAAGGCAGGCCGTTGATCTTGTCGGCCGCCACATCCTCGCCAACAAACACATCGAGCACCCCGGGCGCGGCCTTGGCGGCAGCGGTGTTGATGCTGTTGATTTTTGCGTGCGCATGCGGCGAACGCACAAACACGGCGTAGCTCTGGTGGGCCAGCGTGATGTCGTCGGTGTACTGGCCGCCGCCGGTCAGGAAGCGGTAGTCCTCCTTGCGGCGGACCGAGGTGCCGATGTTCGGCAGGTTGATGAAGTCGGATGCACCCATGTGTGTACTCCTGAAAATGGAAAGTTCGGTGGACGGCAGCCGCAGGATGGCGGCGCCGCAAGCTTGCGGTCGGCGCGCGCCGGCTCAGGTCGCCATGGCCGCAGCGCCTTGCTGCACCGCCTTGACGATGTTCTGGTAGCCGGTGCAGCGGCAGATGTTGCCCTCGAGCAGCTCGCGGATTTCGCCCTCGCTGGCTTTCGGATGGTGCTTGCACAGATCCACCGCGCTCATCACCATGCCGGTGGTGCAGAAGCCGCATTGCAGGCCGTGGCATTCCTTGAAGGCCGCCTGCATCGGGTGCATGGTGCCGTCGGCTGCGGCCAGCCCTTCGATGGTGGTGATGTCCGCGCCCTCGGCCTGCGCCGCCAGGATGTTGCAGGACTTGACCGCACGGCCATTCATCAGCACGGTGCAGGCGCCGCACTGCGCCGTGTCACAACCGACATGGGTACCGGTCATCTGGAGCTGCTCGCGCAGGACCTGGACCAGGAAGGTGTTGGGCGGCGTCTCCACACTTTTGGTTTTGCCGTTGACTTTGAACTGAACTTGCATGGGCTTGTCTCCTGATGGCTTTTTGTGCTGGCTACGGATAGGACAGTTCATTGTTGAAGTGCGCCCCCCATGCCTGCCTAGGTTAAACCCTAGGAGCTTGCCAAAGCCCGGTGAAATTCTCAAAATGGAACATTCCCGGATTGACCCGGCGACCAGCAAACCTTGGCCGCCTCTGGTAGTCTGCGTCCACCGCCCGAGAACCCCATGCTGACCGTCCTCCCGCCCTCCCCCGACCAGCGCCTGCAGCAGATCGCACACGCGCGCCAGGCCGTGCTGCAGGAAGGCAGGGGTGTGTCCGGCCTGCTGGACCAGCCGTGGATAGAACGCTCCTGGCAGCGCTGCCTGGCCAGCGGCAAGACGCCGGACCAGCAGGTCGGTTTCGACCTGTTGTCTCCGCAGTCCCTGCGCCGGACGGAAGAAGCCAACCATGTGCTGGTGCAGGCCGCGCGGCCAGTGCTGGAAAAACTGGGCGCCGCCATCGCCAGCACCCGCTACTTCGCGATCCTGACCAACGCGCAGGGCGTGGTGGTGGATGTCAACGGCGCCATCGACAGGCGCGACCGGCGCGCCGACCTGATCACCCGCATCGGTGTGGATCTGTCCGAAAACAGCGTGGGCACCACCGCCATCGGCGCGGCGCTGACCGAGCTGCAGCCGGTCTGGCTGCACCGCGGCGAACATTTTTTCAACGCCAACGCGGCCTACAGCTGCGCCGGCGCGCCGCTGTTCGGCCCGGATGGCCAGTGCGCCGGCATGCTGGACCTGACCGGTGTGGACACGGTCGAGCGGCCTGAACTCAAGCACCTGGTGGTGCAGTCGGCGCGCAGCATTGAAAACGCGCTGATCCACAGCCGGCCGCATGAGCTGCTGATCCGCCTGAACTGGTCCAGCCACAGCCTGGGCGACGACATGGACGGGCTGATCGGCCTGGACAGCGACGGCTGGGTGCTGGGGGCCAACCCGGCCGCGCGGCAGATGGTGCCGGCGCTGCAGGCCGGCAGCCCGGCGGCGCTGCACTGCAGCGAACTGTTTGCGATGCCTTACGAGATGCTGTTCGACGCCGCCAAAAGCGGCACGCTCGGTGACCCGCAGGCCATCGATGTCCCGCTGTGGTCCGGCCTGCGCCTGCACGCCCTGCCCTTGCTGCGCGGGCAGGTGGCCGCGCCGGCCCGGCTGGGCAGCCGCGCTGCAGCACCGGCGCTGCCGCTCAAGGAGGTCGAAACGGCACTGATCCGCAAGGCCGTCAACGAAGCCAAGGGCAATGTCATGAAGGCCGCACGCGCGCTGGGTATCAGCCGCGCCACGGTCTACCGCCGGCTCGGCGGCAAGGCCAAATAATCAGTGTTTGTGGCCGGCGCCATGGGCCGGCATGCTCGCACCCGGCGCGGTCGCGGCCACCGGCAACTTCAGCTCGACCTTGCTCTCCTGGCCTTTGGCATCGCGGATCGTCAGTGTCAGCGGCACGCTGCTGCCCTTGGGCAAGGCCTGCTTGAGCTCCATCAGCATCACGTGGTAGCCGCCCGGCTTGAGCTGCACGGTCTGGCCGGCGGGCAGGTCCAGCGCAGGCACGGCACGCATGCGCATGACGTCGCCTTCCATTTTCATTTCATGGACTTCGGTCACGCCGGCCAGCGGTGAGGAGGCGCCCACCAGCCTGGCGCCGTCTTTGGCCGTGATGCTCATGAACGCACCGGTGCCCGACTGGCCGGGCACAGCGGTCCGCACCCAGGCGTCCTTGACCTCCACCTGCGCATACGCCACCGCTGCCAACATCGCGGCAGCCGACAAACCCATGGATCGAACGATTCGGAACATAAAAACTCCTGGTTAAAAAAGACTATGCCAGCATCTGTCAGCCGGCGCAAAACAAGGGGAACCCGGACCCACCCTCATGCGGCGGACCGCGTCCTGCGGCGTGCCAGCTTCAGCCCCAGCCGGCGCCAGCCGATCACCACACCGGTCAGGCTGAGGGCGGCGCCGCCCAGGCTGAGGAAAATCAGCAGAAT
>PNNC01000055.1 GCA_013824015.1 Polaromonas sp. | reverse complement strand
TCCAGGCCTTCGGCCGCGCTCAGGCGGTCCAGGATGTGTAGCTTCTTTTCCTTGCTGAAATTGGGCTTGCTGCGGATGCTCTCGAGCTTTTGCTGCCACCAGCGTTTTTGCGCCTGGTCGGTCATGTACATGTACTCGGCGCCAATCGTGCCGCAGTAGGTTTCGCGAAGCGCATTGAGCAATTCGCGCAGGCTCATGGTCTCCTTGCCGAAGAAGGTGTTGCTGGTGTTGAACACCGTTTCCTGGTCGGCATCGCTGAATCCGTAGAAGGACGGATCGAGCTCGGGAATGTTGTCGCGTTCGGCGCGCTTGAGCGGGTCCAGGTCGGCCCAGCGGGCGCCGACGTTGCGGTAGGCGGCGATCAGCTGCTGGACGGCGGTGCGCTTGCGGCCCATTTCGGAATCGGCGCCACTGGCGACGACGACTCTGGTCTGGCCCTGTTTGGCACGCTCGGCAAAAGCATTGACCACCGGCAGGTGCGGCACGTCCCTGGCATTGCTGCCGTCAACGGCGGGAACGTTTTGCAGGGCGTCGAAATACTCGCGCCAGTTGTCGGGCACGCTGCCGGGGTTGGCGAGGTAGTTTTCGTACATCTCTTCGACATAGGGCGCATTGCCGCCGAAGAGATAGGTGTTGCCTTGATAGGCCGAATAGACGGACGATGCCGCCGGGATGGAACTCATTACGCTGACCTCCGTTTCCCTTGAGGAAACATTAGCTGGCCACAGCAGGATGTGGCTGGTTGATTAACCTTCCGCAACACGGCTTGACCGATTAGCGGATGCGACTGTGGCAAGGAAGGGCCTTCAGAAACAGTTCCGATTGTGCCACCGAATGCCAAAACGACGAAACCCGGGCCGCCACACGGGCGCCCGGGTTTTGTCACACCGCCGTCAACCGGCCGTGGCTGGATCGTTTCAGGCCAGGCCGGGGTTGCCGGCGACGCCGATCAGGGCCGGCACGTTCAGCTGGGGCGGCCTGATGACCTTTTTTGCCTGCAGATACGTCTCGACCACGTCCCAGGCCGGCGGCCCGGCATTCTTGCTGGCCTCGGCCACCGGCGCCCAGCCGGCCACCTTGTAGGTCTTGTCGGCCTCGATCAGCTGGCCTTTCAGGCGCATGTTCTGGATGCGCGAACCCATTTTCGCGCCGGGCTCGCAGGTGTAGCTGAGTCCGCCCACCCGCACCATGTCACCGCCCTGCTGGTAGTAGGGATCCGGGTTGAACAGGTTGTCGCCGACGTCTTCCAGGATGGTCTTGATCATGTCGCCGCGGATATCGGTCAGCGTGGTCCACGGATAGGTGATGGCCGTCTGGTCCATCAGGTGTTCGCGCGTGATGGCCTGGCCCGGCAGCAGCGAGGTGCCCCAGCGGAAACCCGGTGAAAACGCAATCTCGGCGCCCCGCACTTCCATCAGTGCGTCGAGGATCAGCTGGTCAAACGTGCCATTGAAGTTGCCGCGCCGGAACAGCGTGCCTTCGGTGACGGCGAGTTTTTCCGCAAGTTTGGCCTCATGGGGGGCGCGCACACCGGCGATCAGCCGGCTCATGGCCGGGTCGGCCGCCAGCAATTTGGAAAACACCGGCAGCAGGCGGTACTTGAAGCCGACCACCTTTTTGCCCTTGACGTCGAGGTCCAGCACACCGAGGAACTTGCCGTTGCTGCCGGCGTTGGTGACGATGGTCTGGCCGCCGGGGTTCTTGACGATCACCGGCACCGGCACGCCGTCGTGGGTGTGGCCGCCCAGGATGGCATCAATGCCGGTCACGCGCGACGCCATCTTGAGGTCCACGTCCATGCCGTTGTGGCTCAGCAGCACCACCGCCTGCGCACCTTTGGCGCGTGCTTCATTGACGGTTTCCTGCATCTCGCTTTCGCGGATGCCGAAGCTCCAGTTCGGCGTGAGCCAGGCCGGGTTGGCAATCGGCGTGTAAGGGAAGGCCTGGCCGACGATGGCCACCGCCACACCATTCATTTCCTTGATCACATAGGGCTTGAACACCGGGTCGCCAAAGTCGCTGGTCTTGACGTTTTGCGCGACAAAATCGATCTTGCCGGCGAAATCCTTCTCGACGATGGTCTTGATGCGTTCCTCGCCATAGGTGAAGTCCCAGTGACCGGTCATCACATCGACGCCCAACAGCTTGCAGGCATCGACCATGTCCTGGCCCTGGGTCCACAGCGCCGTGGCGCTGCCCTGCCAGGTATCACCGCCGTCGAGCAGCAAGGCGCCAGGCCGGCCGGCCTTGAGCTGCCTGACCAGCGTGGCCAGGTGGGCGAAACCGCCGACCTTGCCATATTGCTGCGCCGCCCGCTCGAAGTTCAGGTAGGTGAAGGCATGGGCTTCGGGCGTGTTGGCCTTCAGATGCGCGGCCTTCAGCAGGTGCTCGCCGACCAGGTGCGGCAATTTGCCCTGCATCGCGCCGACGCCGAGATTGACCGAGGGCTCGCGGAAGTACACCGGCATCAGCTGCGCGTGGCAGTCGGTCATGTGCAGCAGGTGCACATTGCCCGAGCGCGGCACCTGGTAGGCAACGCCGGCCTGCGCGGCGCCGGCTTCACGATGCAGCGGAAAACCGGCGGCCAGCGCGGCAGCCATCACACTTGCAAACTCTCGGCGGGACAGATTCATGGCGTTGTTGATCCTGCCTGTCGAGCCAGGCCGATGGGAAAGTTACTATAAATTTGATAGCTGCCTGCGCCCGCTGGATAGGGGCCGGAGGCAGATACAAGCACCAATCAGCGGAAAATCACTTGTTCACGGGTGATTGCGGATCCAGCAGCAGCGCCATCACATGCCGCAGCTGGGCTTCGTTCAGGATGCCGGCATGGCCAAACCGCGGCATGCCGGAACAGGCGTTGTAGGCCTTGGCGTTCCAGAGCTTGCCCCAGGTGTAGTCGACGATGGGCTTGCTGTCCGCGGCAGCGGGGTTGCTGACGCCGCGCAGCTTGCCGTAGTTGTACAGGCTGGGGCCGATCGAACCGAAGGACAGCTCTTCCTTGCTGATCTGGTGGCAGTTGTAGCAGCTGCCGCCGTTGGCCGAGCCGGCCGGGTCGCTCCAGGTCATGCCGCGGCCGTTCTGCGCGATTTTTTCGCCCTCTTTCCAGTCGCCGATGAACTTGCCGTCCGAGGGCATCTTCACGGTTTTCAGGTTGGCTTCCTCGATCGCTTTGGCCAGTTTTTCATCCAGCGCTGCGCCCTGGGCTTCGGAGCAGGCCTTGTTGGACGCATCCTGGTCCAGCCAGCTGGTTTTGGCGATGCCCTGGTCGCGGAACGAGGACTTCAGCACCTTCTGCGTTGCCTCGGCCACATCCTGCTGCGAGGGGGCGGTGGCACAACTGGCCAGCAACACGGTCGCGGCCAACAAAACGGTTTGTGTACGGATCTTTTTCATCATGCTTCCTTGTCGGTTCAACGCTTGAGTGCGGGCGCGGTGGAAACACCACCCTTGCCGTTGACACCCATGAAGACGCCGAGCGCGATGGTCACGTCGGACGCATAACCCGGGAAAGGGAAGCGCTGCTGGCGGTAGCAGTCGTTCAGGCGGCGCTGCATGCTCCACAGATCACCGCTGGAGACCCGGTAGGCGGGCCAGGCGCCGAAACCATCACCGGCGCCGGGATTCTTGGTCAGGTTGGGCAGGTCCTGCAGGCGCACACGCTTGTTGTCTTCACCATGGCAGGATGCGCAGGAAAAGTCGTAGGGCCCGCCGCGCTGGTAGAACACCTGCTTGCCCACCGCATACATCAGCTTTTCCTGGGTATGCGCCTGCGGCAGGTTGAACTTCATGCCGCGCGACTCGGCTGAAATATAGGCTACCAGCGATTCGATGTTTTTCTGCTCATCGCGGCCAAACGGCGTTTTGGCAATGGTCTCGGCGCTGAAGCCCTGCAGGGTTTCCATGCAGGTCAGCAGGCGCGACTCCAGGTCCTGCACGCGTGCGGTGTCGGCGAAGTAACGCGGCAGTTCGACAAAAACCCCCTTGACCACACCCGGGCCCTTGCCCAGGTCGCACTGCGCCAGGCTGGCGTTTTTGGGGCCGCGTGCCTGTTTCCACAGCGCCTCGCCCCTGGCCTCATACAGCTCGGCCGGGTTGCCGTCGGCCAGCATGGCGCGGTATTCGGCAATGCCTTCGGCCGTGGTTTTTTGTGCTGCCGCCAGCATGGGCAGCAGGCCCAGCGCAGCCAGACCCAAGAGTTTCCACTTCATCGCTTGCTCCTCGTGTTGTTATGAACCCCGTCGCCGCCCGCTCAGGAAATGACCGCTTCGTCGGTGCGTTTGTCACCCTTGTTGTCGGTCCAGCTGACGATCACTTTCTCACCGGCCTTGGCGCCGCTGAAGGCAAACTGCAGGAACGGGTTTTTCGACACGGCCGGACCCCACTGGGCGCTCATGACGGTTTTGCCGTTGTGGGTGGCGGTGATGTTCTGGATGAACCAGGCCGGCACGGTTTTGCCGGATGCATCCTTGCGCTGGCCGCTTTCCATCTCGTGGCTGACCAGCACGCGGACGGTGGTTTTGTCGCCCTGGGCCTGGGCCCGGATTCTCATTGGATCTGACATCTTGTATTCCTTTCAATCTTGATCTGGTGTGGCGGGCTCAGCCGCCGCAGCCGCCGAGCGTCACCTTGACCTCTTTGACGGCGTAAAAGAATTTGTCGCCGACCTTGGCCAGCGCATACACATTGGACGACTGCCCCATCTTGAGGTTGGTCGAGACATTGGGGTCGGTCCCCGCAGGGATGTCGAACAGGGCCGCCAGGGCGTTCGGGTTCTTTTCGACCACCAGCGCCAGCTGCGTGGTGCCGGCGATGTTGCTCTGTGCGCCGACCCGCACCACGCTGCCGTTTTCAGCGATTTCCGGTGCCTGCAGGATCAGGTCCTTGCTTTCGACCGGGGCCGCCGCAGCGCCCAGCGCCTTGGCGGCTTCTGCCAGGGTCTTGCTTTCGAAGGCGAGCTTGTTCCAGGCCGCAGCGGTTTGCGCCTGGGCGGGCGACAGCCCGGCCGAGGCGGCCAGGGCCAGCGCGGTGGCGCCTGTACCGGTGGCTAGAAAATGACGACGTTCCATGGTCTGAACTCCTTTGGATATAACTTCAGCTTATTAAAAACTTGAACACGATTGGACACAAAAAACCGCTCACCGAACAGGGTGTTTATCCCGAGCCGAACACCTCGCAAGACCGCCCTTCCACTTCAGAACTCCTTGACCAGCCACTCGGCCAGCAGGGCGGATTCCGTCGGACTCAGGGCCTGCGGCGGCATCGGGACCGTGCCCCAGACACCCTGCCCGCCAGCCTTGATTTTGCCCGACAGGTAATTCACCGCGTCAGCACGGCCTTTATATTTGTTGGCTATATCCCTGAACGAAGGTCCGACGATTTTGTTGTCCATGCCATGGCAGGCGATGCAGGCGTTTTTCTGCAGCACCGGCATCACCGCAGCCGTCCCGGTGGCCGCAGCCGGTGTTTTGCCTGCTATCTTTTCAGGAGCTGCTTGCGCTTGTCCGGCAAGGGCCAGCGCCTCGTTGGACATCCATTTTTCGGGTGGCGGCCGGCTGGTGTCGGCGCCGCGGCTGGCACCGATCAGGCGCGACTGTTCGCTCAACTGTCCGTGGGCGTTGCGCGCATAGTCCGGCAGGAAACTCTTGACCGCCACTTCTTTTTTGCAGTCGCGCACGCAACCCGATCCCTGTACATCCGGCTTGGGCTGACCGCCCAGTTCCCGGCCCGGCCACATGGCATGCGCCGTGGTCATGCCCTTGCGGTTGGGCAGGCGTTCCTGCACCTCGCGGATGTTGCCATCGGACAGCGTGAAATCGGCCGGGACAATGTTGCCCAGGTTCAGGATGTAGGCCGTGACGGCGTAGACCTCGTCGGCCGTCAGTGACTTGGGCGCGTTCCAGGGCATGGCGCGGTTGATGTAGTCCCACAAGGTCGACAGCGTGGACACCTTCATCAAGGTGGTGCGCTGCGGCTGGTTGGCGCCTGGCAGCAGGCTGTCGACGCGGCCGGTGCGTATGTCCTCGGCCGAGGTGCCGCCGGCAATCGGCGTGAAGATTTCCGACGATTCGCCAAAGCTGCCGTGGCAGGACGCACATTGCGCTTCCCAGACGGTTTCGCCCTGCCGCACCGAGCCCTGGCCCTTGGGCAGGCCCTTGAAATCGGGGCGCACATCGATGTCCCAGGCCTTGACTTCAGCAGGCGTCGCGGCGCGGCCTATGCCCGGGAATTTGTCGGCCGGCCCCGTGGCAAACGCCGGACCCCAGCAAAACGCCATGGCCAGAAAGGCGGATTTAAGACAGCTGGACATTGCCGACCTCGCCGTTTTCCGCCAGCGCCCAGGACTGGATCGCGTTGTTGTGATAAATGCTGCGGGAGGCGCGCACCTTGCGCAGCTCGCCATAGGTCGGCTGAATGTGACCGGTCTCGTCGACCGCCCGGCTCTGGAAAAATGCCGGTTTGCCATCCCAGACAAAGTCGGCGTTGAAACGCGTCAGGCATTTGGACAGCACCGGCCCCTCCAGACGCGCCGGCTTCCAGTTCCTGCCGCCATCCACCGAGACATCCACCCGTTTGACCTTGCCGCGGCCGCTCCAGGCCAGACCGGTGAGGGTGTGAAAGCCTTTCTGGAGCAAGACCTGGCCGCCGCTGGGCGAGGTGATGACACTCTTGACCTCCTGGATGCTGGTGTACTGACGGTGTGTCCCATCGGGCAGCAAATCCACGTAGTGGATGGTTTCGTCCTTGGTCGCATACGGCATGTCGCCCAGCTCGATGCGCCGCAAATACTTGACCCAGCTGACGCCCTGCACGCCAGGCACCACCAGCCGCAGCGGGTAACCGTTTTCGGGGCGCAGCATCTCGCCGTTTTGCCCATAGGCCACCAGCACCTGGCCGTCGAGCACCATGCTCATCGGAATGGTGCGGGTCATGCCGGAGCCGTCGGCCCCTTCCGCCAGCACAAATTTCGCACGTTTGAAGTCAGCGCCGCACATCTCCAGCAGGGTGCGCAGCGGCACGCCGGTGAATTCGCTGCAGCTGAGCATGCCGTGGGTGTACTGCACCGTGGGCACCGCCACGTTGCCCCACTCCATGCCGGTGTTGGCGCCGCATTCGATGAAGTGCATGCGGCTGGTGCTGGGCAGGCGCATCAACTCGTCCATGCTGAACACCGTGGGGCGCTTGAGCATGCGATCGTCCGAGCCATTGATCATCAGGCGGTGTTGCGACGGGTCGATGTCCCACCAGCCCTGGTGGTGACGCTCGAAATGCAGACCGCTGGGCGTGATGATGCCGAACAGGCCCTGCAGCGGGGCAAAACTCACGCTGGACTGCGGCACCCGTGTCAGGCCCGGGCTTTGCCGGCGCTGCAGGTTTTTCTCCCACTCGCTGGGCAGGCCGTAAGCCCGCGCTGCCACCGGCTGCCCCAGGCCCTTGCTGTGGGCAGGCAGGTTCATGATGGCCGGGTCATCGCCCGCTTGCGCCAGGGCGCGCCCGGCGGTCATGCCACCGGCGGCCGCAGCCATGGCCCCCGCGAGAAAACCACGGCGCCCGGCGCGCACCGCCTGGATCTGCTCGCGGTCCAGGAAATTTTCCGGCGCACGCCGGATGAAGCGGCTCAGCATGGCCGCTCCGCCTGCACCGGCGACAGCGCCTCTCCGGGCGCCAGCGCGTCCGGTTCATCGAGTTCGATCGCAATCTGGGTGCACACGCCGCGGCACAGGGCCACCGCTTTTTCACTCTGCACGCGGTAAATCACCTGCGTGCCTTCCTTGCGCTTGGCCAGCACGCCGGTGCGGTACAGCACGGCCAGATGCTGCGACAGGTTGGGCTGGGTGGTGTCGATCTCGGCCAGCAACTCGTTGACCGACTTCTCGCGCTCGCACAAGGCGCTCAGCACCCGCAGGCGCATGGGCGTCGCCAGCACGGCAAACAGCTCGGCGGCCAGTTCGAAAACCCGTCCCTGTTCCGCCTTGGCGCCTGCCTGAATCATGGTGTCCATCAATGCAACCTCAAATATAAGCAATGACTGATATTAAAACGCTGCGCCGTGCCAGCGCCTACCCGTGAATACCCTCACTCGTTCCTGGTGGCAGGCACGCTGCGGACGCACCGGCGATGTGCATCCGCCGGCTGGCTGGCGTACCCGCACAACAGCCGGCGCGACGCGCGGACTTAGTGGGCAAAAGTCACGGGAAAAAATCCGGGATGGACAAGCGCCCGTGCTATAAAACCTTGGTTGGTCCGTGGTTGTTACTAATTCATACGTACTATGTTTTTCCTCAAACAGTCGGTCCCCTGGGTCGTGATGACATGCACATCGCTGCTGTTGCTGGCCGGGCCTGCCCGTGCGGAAGCCGATGCGCTGGTCCGGGAGTCGCTGCTTCTGGTGGAACAGGGCAAGGCCCCACAGGCCTTTGAGCGGCTGGCGGCCGTCGAACCGGAGCGCGCCGGTGATCCTGACTTCGATACCGTGCTCGGGATCGCCGCCAACGAAACCGGCCAGTTCACACGCGCTGTTTTTGCCCTGGAACGGGTCCTGACGGTGCAGCCGGGCAACTCCCGCGCCCGGGCCGAACTTGGCCGTGCACTTTTTTCGCTGGGTGACAACCAGGCAGCACGGCAGGTGCTGCAGGAAACCAGACGCGATGGCATCCCCCCCGAAGCCGCGCGCAAGATTGACGAGTTCTTGCAGGCGATTGACCGCAACGAGGAAGCGGCCCGCTCCTCTGTGCGCGGCTACCTCGAAGCCGGCATCGGAAGGGACAGCAACATCAACAGCGGCCCGAGCAATGCCAATGTTGCCGTGCCCTCGCTGGGCGGACTGGTGCTGACGCTGGGTCCGACCGGCGTCAAGCTCAAGGACACCTTCTACAGCGCCGGCGCAGGCATTTCCGGCAGGTTTGTGATCGACCCGCGCCTGTCGCTGATCGCCAACGCGTCGGGCAACTACCGCTTGAACAACGATTACAACGATTTCGACACCCGGCAGGTGGATGTCAGCGCCGGCGCCAGCTACAAGGTCGACAAGGACGAATTCACGGCGGTGGCCCAGGTCGGTACCTTCTCCGCCGACAACCGCAGTGTGCGCAACCAGCGCGGTCTGGTGGCGGAATGGACGCACCGGCCCGACGCCGCCAGCCAGTGGAGCACCTACCT
The DNA here is from genome assembly GCA_013824015.1 of Polaromonas sp. GTDB lineage: Bacteria > Pseudomonadota > Gammaproteobacteria > Burkholderiales > Burkholderiaceae_C > Polaromonas. The sequence goes on along the minus strand of PNNC01000055.1, from coordinate 6,615 downwards.
GCAGGCCTCCACCTTGCGTTACCCGGGACAGAACCTGCGCGACGCCAACCGTTATGTCATCGGCGCGTCCTACGCCACCGCATTCCGCGGCGGCCTGCTCGCCTTCGGCGGCGTGTACACCGGCATCGAAAGCGAGCGCGCCGCCGGTGTCGCCCACCTCGGGCACCGCCTGGCCGGGCTGCGCGCCGGCCTGCAGCAGTCCGTCAATGCCGACGTGGACGTGTTTGCCAACATGGGTTATGAAGAACGCCGTTATGGGGGCGCCGACCCGCTGTTTCTGAGAACCCGTCGCGACCGGCAGACCAGCCTGAACCTCGGGCTGACCTGGGTGCCGGTGGTGAACTGGCGCATCACGCCGCAGTTGTCGCTGCTCAAGACCAACTCCAACATTGCGATTTCAGACTTCAGCAAACATGTTTTGTCCGTGACAGCGCGCAGGGACTTTTAAGCGCTCCGGTTTCGGCAAAGACTTTCGAGGATCCCACCATGGAAACAGCCTTCCGACTCAAGAACACCGTCCTGCTGATGGCGCTGGCGGCGGCCTACCCGCTGCAGGCGCATGCGCTGGCCGGCATTGCGCAGTTCACGGCAGGAGAGGTCAATCTTCGCCAGACCGACGGCCGCGTCACGGCGCTGACCAAGGGTGGTGACATCAACAGCGGCCATGCCATCGTCACCGGCAACAACGGGCGTGCGCAGGTCAAGTTCACCGACGGCGGCCTGATCTCGCTGCAGCCCAACACCGAGTTCAAGATCGCCAACTATGTGGACCAGAACGATCCGAAGCAAGACCGCTTCCTGGTGGACCTGCTGCGCGGCAGCATGCGGGCCATCACCGGCCTGATCGGCAAACGCAACCGCGACAACTACAAGCTGACCACCACCACCGCCACCATTGGCATCCGCGGCTCGGGATTCAAGGTGGGCTACAACCCCGACGGCACGCTGGGCATCACCAGTGAACTCGACAAGATCGAGGTGTGCAACCAGAGCGGCTGCATCGGCCTGGTGGCCGGCGAATCGGTCCGCGTGATCGACAGCGCCACACCGCCGGTGCGGACCAGCGAGCAACCCAAGGTGGACACGCCGCCGGCAGAGAAGGACCCTGTTGTGGTCGGCGACAAGGTCAACGACTCGGGCAAGGCCGAGATTGTCGAGACCGTCAAGCCCGTCACCACCAAAGCCGACCCGGTCCAGCGCACCTTCACGAACATCGCCGTGACAGCGCTGGGCACCAGTGGCGGCAGCCCCTACACCCTGAACACCGCACCCGGCGCCACCACGGTTTTCAGCGACAACAAGCTGCTCAGTGTCGACAACAATGTGGGCGGAGGCTTCGGGAAATGGTCGGAAACCGGCACACCGGGACCGGCATCCGATTTCAAGTCCGTCGGCAATGTCACTGACGCCAACTTCATCGGCTGGGGCACCTGGGTGGCGGGCCAGCGCGAGTACCTGGGCACGACGATGCTCAACCATGTGCACTACGTCACCGGGCGCCCCACGGCCGCCGCGGAGATGTCCGCGCTGATGCTCGGCGGAGGCACGGCCACCTACACCCTGATCGGAAGCACCGCGCCCATCCGCAGTGGCGCTGCCGGCACGCTGACCGGTGCAAGCCTGTCCGTCAACTTCTCGTCGACCCAGTATGTGGTCAACGCGTCGGTGAACACCTCGTTTGGCACCATCGCCGACAGCATCACGGTCAATTCAACATCGTCGACTTTTTCCGGGACTTACATGAACGGCGCGCTGATAGGCACCAATGCCGGCTTGGCGGGTCTGACCTATGCCAAGGACCTGGGTGCGGGAATGATCACCGGCGCAGCGGTTTTCCAGAAGTAAGCTGTCCCGGCCTCAGGACAGGTAGGCCGCCAGCGCGGCGCGCAGCGCAGCCTCCCCATGCACCTGCTCCGCCTGGTGCATGGCGGCCTGGCCCATCGCCAACCGCAAGGCGGCGTCGCTTTCCAGTCCGGTCAATGCGTCCCATGCGGCTTCCTGGGAGTCCACCAGCACGCCGGTTTGTCCGGGCAGCATGATGTCGATGTAGCCGCCATCGCTGCCTGCAACCACCGGCAGGCCAGACGCCATGGCCTCCACAATCACCCGTCCATAGGCCTCCACAGTGGCGCCGGTGCGGTAGAAAAAAATGTCCAGGCTGCGGTAAAAATCCAGCGTGTCTTCGGCGCCGGCGGGCAGCAGTTCCACACCTGGAACACCGGCCAGTTCTGCCGCCAGGCAGGTGCCGCCCAGAATGCGGACGCGCCAGCCGCGCGCCGCCAGCATGCGGTACAGCAGCGGGTCCTGCGGATGGTGCTTGTCAGGCGTGTCCCGGCTGACGCGGCCCACCGTGAGCGGCCCGCTGCGCACGCCACGCGCATGTCCGGCCTGCAAAAAAGGCTGGATGACCATCGGACTGGGCACCACCCGGCCGGGCAGGCCCGCCGTCAATTGCAGTGACCGGGACACAAACACCAGTTCGGGCTCGCGGCGGGCGGTGTCGCGAAACACGTCGATCAACGTGAACAGGCGTTGCCAGCTGGCCAGGTTGCACTGCACGATGATGCGCTCAAACCGCGCATACCTGAGCCAGAGTCCCGGGGCCACATGCGCCCCGCCCCAGACCAGCACGCCACCCTGCGGAAACTGCCCCGAAAACGCCTGCACCGGCCGCACCCCGCGCTGCGCATACCAGAGATGCGGCGGCAGCACCGACCACAGCATCACCGGGCGCAGCGGCGCCAGCGCGGCCGCCAGATCCAGCAGCTCCCGCTCCGCGCCTGCATGGGGATCGTCAAAACAGCCGACCAGATGGAGGGCGGGAGCAGGCGCGGAAGCGGCAGGCAGGTCCATGGGAAGAGGCGCGAGGGGGCCGGATGGGAGTGCGGATGCAGGAGTCTGTCACATAATCAAATCATGACTGCGCCCGCCCCCGCCGCCACCTTGCCCGCAGCTGGCGCAGCCGCCGAAAACAGCTTCCAGCAATGGATGCAACAAGGGATCACGGCGCACGCGGCCGGGGACCGCGTGCTGGCCCTGTCGGCCTTTGAGGCCGCGCTGGTGATGGCGCCCGGCCACGTGCAGGCAGCCTCGGCCCGCGCCACGCTGCTGTTTGAACTGGCGCGGCCGCGGGCGGCACTGGCTTGCCTCAAGACGGTGGAAGCGCAATTGCTGGCAGACGCGGACGGCGCCGCCAACCTCGGCATCGCCCATGTCGCCTGCGGTGAGCACGAAGCGGCCAACACCTGTTTCATGCAGGCGCTTGAACACGATGCCGGCCACGCCCGTGCGCTGCAGCATCTGGCAGCGCTGCATGCGCAGGACCAGCAGTGGGACACCGCCCTCGCCCATGGCCGGCGCTGGCTGGCCGTCGCCGCCAACCAGGCGGAGGCCTGGCTCGCGGTCGCCGACCTGTTGACAGGTGCGCAGCGGCTCGAGGAAGCACAGGCCCATCTGCAGCGCGCCCTGCAGCGCTTTCCCGGAGATCCGGCGCTGACGCTGCGGCAGGCGGTGGTGCTGGCACGTCGCGGTGAGCTCGAGGCAGCCGATGGGCTGCTGGCGACGCTGGCTGGCAGCCCCGTCATGGGCGGGCAGCCCACCGCGGATGCCCGTTCGATTTTTTACCGCCATGCGCTGGAAGGCTTGCAGCACTGCGACTGGCGCGACCAGGACCGCCTGCTGGCGTTGCTGCAACAGGATGTGCGCGCGTGGCCCGACGCCGCCGCAAACAGCCCGCGCCCGGACATGCGCGCGGCGCTGGTCTCGGGACCGCTGCTGCCGCTGGCCGACGCCGACATGCAGCTCACCGCCCGGGCGATGTGGCAGGCCCTGCGCGCCGCGCCGGCGAAAGCAGGCCGCCCCTTTTCAGCAGCCGACACCCTGAACCGGCAAGGACCGCTGCGCATCGGCATCGCGGCCCACAGCCTGCGCGATGAAGCCGCCACGGCAGAGCTGGCCACGCTGCTGGCCCTGCATGACACAAGCCGTTGTGCGTTTTATGTCTATTCACCGACCCCACAACCGCAGGCCGCACTCGCCCAGGCGCTGGCGCCGCACAGTGTGATCGAGATCGCGCACTTCAGCGACGACGAAGCCGTGGGGCGCATCCGGCTGGACCGGCTGGACATCTGGCTGGACCTGACTTTCGGCACGCCCGGATGGCGACCGGCGCTGACCGCGCGCCGGGTCGCGCCGGTGCAGGTCCAGCCTCCGGGCTGGCCGGTGCCGCCGGCGGACGCGCCGCTGGACTACCTGCTGTCGGACGCCTTCATTCATCCGCCGCCGGTCGCGGGCGGCGGGGAGCACGCGGCGCTGCTCAGGCTGCCGCACAGCTGCTGGCCGGTCATGCCGGTGCCGGCGGGCGCTGCCGCGGCGGCCATCACGCGTGAGCAGGCTGGCCTGCCCGCGCAGGCGTTGGTGTTGTGCGGCTTCGCGCCGGCACAGCACATCGACCGCCACAGTTTCAGTGTCTGGATGCAGGTGCTGGGCCAGCTGCCCGAGGCGGTGTTGTGGCTGCCGCCGCTTGGCCCCCGGGCGCAGGCCAACCTGGTGCGCGAGGCACAAGCCGCCGGCATCACCGCCAGCCGCCTGTGTTTTGCGGTCGCCGCCACGCGGCGGGACCGGCTGGCCTGCCTGACGCTGGCCGACCTGTTCATCGATACCCTGCGCATCAGCGGCCATCAGGACCTGCGCGATGCGCTGGCCCTGGGGGTGCCGGCCCTCAGTTGCGCGGGCCGCGGCATGGCAGCCCGCCTGGGCGCCAGCATGCTCCACGCCGCCGGGTTCGCTGATGGTGTGCTTGAGAACGAAGCCGCCTATGTCGCGGCGGCGCTGCGGCTGGGGCGGGACCGCCCGGCCTTGCAGCAACTGCGGGCCCGGCTGCGGACCAGCCACGACACGGCGCCGCTGTTCGACCTGCCGGCGCGGGTGCGCGAGCTCGAAGCCGCCTGGACCTTCATGGCCGAACGCGCGCGTGCGGGATTGCCGCCAGAGAGCCTGGACCTGCGATCCCGTTAAACCCGGAGCGCTCCTGTTTTGATAGCTATCGGCCCATGTCCGACATGGGCTGGAGGCCGATTTCGCCTGTAAAAACCGGCGCCTGCGTCAGCCGCCCTGAACCCGGTCGCGGATCTGCTGCAGCGCCGCCGGGTCGTCCATGGTGGTCAGGTCGCCGGCGTCGCGGCCTTCACACACCGCCTGGATGGCGCGGCGCAGCAGCTTGCCGCTGCGCGTCTTGGGCAGCAGCGAGACAAAACGCACACGTGAGGGCCGCGCCAGCGCGCCGAGGTCGCCGTCCACCCGCTTCATGACCTCGCCTTCGAGCTTGAGCGCGGCCGCGCTGTCGCTGAGCACCGCGCCGTCCTTGGGCACGACAAAAGCCATGGCAACCTGGCCCTTGAGGCTGTCGGCCACGCCGACCACCGCCACCTCGGCGACCCCGGCATGGCCAGAGATGCTTTCCTCGATCTCGCGGGTGCCGAGACGGTGGCCGGCGACGTTGATCACGTCGTCGGTGCGACCGAGGATGAAGTAGTAGCCATCCTCGTCGCGTATGCCCCAGTCGAAGGTGCTGTAAACCATTTTCCCGGGCACGGACTTCCAGTAGGTGTTGACGAAGCGTGCATCGTCCTTCCACACCGTCTGCATGAAGCCGGGCGGCGTCGGGCCTTCCAGCACCACCACGCCTTTTTGATTGGGTTCGGTCAGTTCCTCGCCGGTCGATTCATGCAGCAGCTTGACGCGGTAGCCGTACATCGGGATGCCCGGGCTGCCGAACTTGCTGGGCGTTTTTTCGACGCCGTTGGCCACCGTCAGCAGCGGCCAGCCGGTTTCGGTCTGCCAGTAGTTGTCGATGATGGGCACGTTCAGGCCTTCGCTGATCCAGCGCGCGGTCGGCTCGTCCAGCGGCTCGCCGGCCAGGAACAGCGCGCGCAGGCTGGACAGGTCGTATTTCTTCAGCAGCGCCGGATCCTGCTTTTTCAGCACGCGCACCGCGGTCGGCGCACTGAACATCGCCGTCACCTTGTACTTCTCGACCAGCCGCCACCAGATGCCGCCGTCGGGCTGCTTGTCCAGGCCCTGGGTCGGCAGGCCTTCGTACATCAGCGTCGCCATGCCGGCGATCAGCGGGCCATAAATGATGTAGCTGTGGCCCACCACCCAGCCGATGTCGCTGGTCGAAAAATAGGTCTCGCCGGCGCGGCCGTCAAAAATGTGCCGCATGCTCGCGGCCAGCGCCACCGCGTAACCGCCCGTGTCGCGCTGCACCCCCTTGGGTTTGCCGGTGGTGCCGCTGGTGTAAATGGTGTAGCTGATATCGGTCGAATCCAGCCATTCGCAGGGCACCTGCGCGTCGAGGTGCGTCGCGCGCAAATCGCTCCACAGCTGGTCGCGCCCGGCCACCATGGCCATGGGCGCCAGCTGGCGATCCGTCAGCAGCACCGCCTGCGGCTTGTGGCTGGACAGGCGAATGGCTTCGTCGAGCAGCGGCTTGTAGGGCACGATCTTGCCGCCGCGCGAACCGGCATCGGCGCTGACGATGACCTTGGGCGTGGCGTCCTCGATGCGCGAGGCCAGTGAGCCGCTGGCAAAACCGCCGAACACCACGCAATGGAT
>PNNC01000232.1 GCA_013824015.1 Polaromonas sp. | reverse complement strand
GCGTCCGGCGCCGCGCGGCCAAGAGCGCCTGAAGGAAGCGGCCAAGCTCGGTTTCAGCGTGGCCGTGGTGCCCAAGGCCAATGCGCCGAAAAAGCCCATCGAGGGCCTGACCATCCACGCGGTCGAACGCGTCGAGCAGGCGATCGACCTGGTGCGCAGCCTGGCCTGAACCCACCGAACCGGGTGGAGTGAAGTACAAATACGGCATGAAACTCGCCGTCATCTCCGACATCCACGGCAACCTGCTGGCGCTGCAAGCCGTGCTGGCCGACATCGCGCGGCAGGGTGTGGACCAGACCATCAATCTCGGCGACATCCTGAGCGGTCCGCTGCAGGTGGCCGAGACCGCCGACCTGCTGATGGCGCAGGACTTTCCGACGATACGCGGCAACCATGAGCGGCAGTTGCTGGCGCTGATGCACCAGCCCCGGGATCAGCTCGACCCGCTCGGCAGTGACGGTTATGCCGCGACCCAGGTGTCGGCGGTTCACACCGGCTGGCTGGCATCGCTGCCAGTGACCCTGGCGTTGAATGAGGAGGTCTGGCTGTGCCACGGCACGCCCGGCAGCGACCTCCAGTACTGGCTGGAAACCGTGGTGCCGGGTTTTGAGCAGGGTCAGGGTCCGGGCGTGCGCGCGGCAAGCGCCGCCGAGGTGGCCGAGCGCCTGGGCAGCGCCGTCACCCACCCGGTGGTGTTGTGCGGCCACACCCATGTGCCGCGCGTGGCGCAGTGCCAGGGGCCGCATGGCGCTGTGCTGATCGTGAACCCCGGCAGCGTCGGGCTGCAGGCCTATGGCGACGCCCACCCGTGGCCGCATGTGGTCGAAAACGGCGCGCCGCATGCACGTTATGCACTGCTGCAGTCAGGCCCTGCGGGCTGGCAGGTGGCGCTGCGCGCCGTGCCCTACGACCACATGGCGCAATCGCGGGCGGCGGCGCGGAACCACCGGCCCGATTGGGCCCACGCGCTGGCCACCGGCTTCATGCCGCGTCGTGGCTGAGTTGCTGCGGGTCGTCAATGCTATAAAAATAATAGCTACTTCCCCTTGTTGCACAAGGGGCAGGCCCCGAAAAGACTTGTAAAACACGTGCTTGCTGCGGATCCCGCCGCTGGCTACGCAGTGTCCGCAGCAGGAGGGCGCCCGCGGCTGCGAAAATGGCGCCATGAACTTCCAGAAAATTCTTGTTCCGATCGCCGGTGTGGCCGCGGTGGTGATGGCTTACCGCAGCTTCGGCTGGGCTGGCGTGGCCGCCGCCGTCGGTGGTTTGCTGATGTGGGTGCTGCTGCATTTCACACGCATGATGCAGGTGCTCCGGCGGGCGGCCGACCAGCCCATCGGTTATGTCGCCAGCGCCGTCATGCTCAATGCCAAACTCAAACCCGGGCTGACGCTGCTGCATGTGGTGGCCATGACACGCTCGCTCGGCGCCCTGCGTTCGCCCAAAAACGAGCAGCCCGAAATTTTTGCCTGGACCGACACTGCCGGCTCCTCGGTGACCTGTACCTTTGCCGATGGCAAGCTGCGCCACTACGAGCTGTTCCGGCCCGCGCAGCCCGAGCCGGAAGCAGCGCCCGCACTGCCGGCGGCCGGTGATTCCGGGCAGGCGCCGCCAGCCCCGTAAAATCAGGGTTTCGGGTGTTTGCCGCCAGCGGCGAACTGCCCGCGACTTACAGAACCACCCACAGAGGATTCGCACCATGTCCCCCCTTCCCCCTTCGATGGCAGACCGTGACGGCAAAATCTGGATGGACGGCCAGATGGTCGACTGGCGCGACGCCAAGATCCATGTGCTGAGCCACACCCTGCATTACGGCTGCGGCGCTTTCGAAGGCGTGCGGGCCTACAACACGGCGGACGGCACGGCGATCTTCCGGCTGGAAGAACACACCGAACGCCTGTTCAACAGCGCCAAGATCCTGCGCATGAAAATCCCCTTCAGCATGGACGAGGTGATGGAGGCGCAGAAAGCCGTGGTGCGCGAGAACAAGCTGGAAAGCTGCTACCTGCGTCCGCTGACCTGGATCGGCTCGCAAAAACTCGGTGTCTCGCCGCGCGGCAACACCATCCACCTGATGGTCGCCGCCTGGGCCTGGGGCGCCTACCTGGGCGAGGAAGGCATGCGCCGCGGCATCCGCGTCAAGACCTCGAGCTACACCCGCCACCACGTCAACATCACGATGACGCAGGCCAAGGCGGTCAGCAACTACACCAACTCCATCCTGGCCAACATGGAGGCGCTGGACGACGGCTACGACGAGGCCCTGCTGCTCGACGCCTCCGGTTTTGTCAGCGAAGGCGCGGGCGAGAACATCTTCGTGATCAAGGGCGGCGTGGTCTACACCCCCGACCTGTCGGCCGGCGCGCTCAACGGCATCACGCGCAACACCATCCTGCACATCTGCAAGGACCTGGGCCTGGAACTGGTCCAGAAACGCATCACGCGCGACGAGGTGTATATCTCCGACGAGGCCTTCTTCACCGGCACTGCTGCCGAAGTCACACCGATCCGCGAACTCGACCGCATCGAGATCGGCGCCGGCTCACGCGGGCCCATCACCGAAAAAATCCAGAGCGCGTTTTTTGACATCGTCAACGGCCGCAACCCCAACTACGCCCACTGGCTCGCCAAGGTCTGATCATGAGTACTTCCTTCACTGTTGAACTGCTGGCCAAGGACCTGAACCCGCAAGGCGGCGTGTTCTGCCCCAGCCCCAAGGCGGACATGAAAATCTGGAACAGCCACCCCAAGGTTTACCTGGACGTGGCGCGTACCGGCGAAGCCAAGTGTTCGTATTGCGGCACGGTGTACAAGCTGAAAGACGGCGAGCACTTCGGTTCTGGCCACTGACCTGGCCGTTCGGGCTGAGCCTGTCGAAGCCATCTTCAGACATCGCAGTTTGCAAACACCCTTCGACAAGCTCAGGGCGAACGGAAGCCATGTCAGATAACCCGCACCGTTCCCTCGTCATTGCTCCGCAGTGGATAGGCGACGCGGTGATGACCGAACCGCTGCTGCGGCGCCTGCACGCGCGCGGTGAACAACTGACGGTGGGCGCGCTGCCCTGGGTGGCGCCGGTGTACCGCGCCATGCCGCAGGTCCACGCAGTGATCGAGTTCCCGTTTGCGCACGGCGGGCTGCAACTGAAGGCGCGACGCGCACTCGCCCAACACATCGCCGGCCGGTTCGACACCGCCTATGTGCTGCCCAACTCGCTCAAAAGCGCCTTGCTGCCGCTGCTGGCCGGCATCCCGAAACGTGTCGGTTACCTCGGCGAGGCGCGTATTGGCCTGCTGACCCATCGCCTGAAAAATCCGGTCAAGGGCCAGCGCCCGCCCATGGTGGCGTTTTATTCGGCGCTCAGTGGCGACACCGGTCTGGAGGCCGACCGGCCCGCGTTGCAGATGCCGGAGGGCGAAGTCGCGCAGGCGCTGGCCGAACTCGGCCTGCAGCGCGGTGCTTATGTGGTGTTTGCACCGGGCGCCGAATACGGCCCGGCCAAACGCTGGCCGGCTGCGCATTTTTCGGCCCTCGCGCACAGCCTGGATGTGCCGGTGGTGTTGCTCGGCTCCGGCAAGGAAGCCGCGCTGTGCGAAGAGATCGCCGCGCCGGTCAATGCCCTGCAACCGGGGCGCTGCCTGAACTTCGCCGGCAAAACCACGCTGGTGCAGGCGCTGTGTGCCATCGCCGCCGCGCGGCAGGTCGTCAGCAATGACTCGGGCCTGATGCATGTGGCGGCCGCCTTTGGTGTGCCGCAGGTCGCGATTTTCGGCTCGTCGAGTCCGCTGCACACACCGCCCTTGAGTCAACGCGCCGCCGTGTTGTGGCTCAAGAACGACCCGGACTACCAGCCGCCGCTGGACTGCGCGCCCTGCTTCGAGCGCGAATGCCCGCTGGGCCACACCCGCTGCCTGAAGGACATCAGCGCGGCGCGGGTGCTGGCGGCTCTGCCGGTACCGCAACCTGGAAGTAGCGAAACAAAATGAAAGTGATGGATTCGTGCCCAGGGCAAGGCGCTAGCCGCAGCGAAGGCTGGACGCCTTCGCAAGGGTTGCAACGCCGCCATGGGTGCGAAGACGCGCTTTCATGTTTCGCTATTTTCGGGGTGCGGTACTAGCCCGGAAACGCGTCCAGCGCGCTGAAGCCGGCCTGCGGCTGGCCCGGCGTGCGCGCCACGTTCATGACCCAGCAGACCATCGCGAAATACCCGACCAGTGTCGTCAGCTCGACCACGCCCCGCTCGCCGAAAACCGCCAGCGCCGCGGCATAAGAGGCATCACACACGCCGTGGTGGGCCAGCAGCTCGGTCACCAGGTCAATGGCGGCGGCTTCGTCGGCGGCCGCGCCCTGCGGGTACCTGCCGACCGCGACCGCATCCAGCACGGCCTGCGCGACGCCGGCTTTCAGGGCCAGCGGTGCATGCACCAGCCACTCGAACTGGTTGCTGAGCTGGCGCGCGACCAGGCACATCGCGAGTTCACGGATGCGCACCTCCAGCACGCAGTCAAAACGCAGATACTCGCCGACCTTGCCGACCCGGGCCATCAGCTCGGGGCTGCGCAGCAGCGGGATGAAGGGCCCCAGCACGGCCTTGCGCGGACCCGCGATCAGCTCATCAGCGGATGCGCGCTGCGCTGGCGTCATGGCTTCAGGCGCCAGCAGCGGCAGCCGCTCCCGGGGCAGGCCGGAAAAGCCCTGGGCCACGGGCGGGGTCGAGGTTGGGGTCACAGTGAACTCCTGCATCGGGGTGGTTGCGGGCGACCATGTTAACGCGGCGCCGTCGGGCGACAGGCAAAAAAAAGCCACCTCGCGGTGGCCTTGAAAGTCCTCTTTCGAGAACGTCGTTGAGATCCGTCTGGCCTGTTGGTCGACCTGTTTCCCCGCCTTTTTTAACCTTGTTTTTGAACGTCCATGTTGTCACAGCAACCTCGTGACTGTAGGGGCGAGGCGGCTTGTGCCACATCCCCCAAATAGGGGAGAGCTGTCGCTTTCAGCATGAAAACGCGCTGGAATCCGGACTTATTTCACGCGGCCGGTCAGGTGGCAGCCTGCACCGGCAGCTCCACCACGAAGGAAGCGCCGCCGCCCGGGCGGTCTTCGCAGCGCACCGTGCCGCCATGGCGCTCGGTGATGGACTTGACCAGCGCCAGGCCCAGGCCGACGCCGCCTTCGCGCTCGCTGGCGCCCGGCAGGCGGTAAAAGGGTTCAAAGATGCGCTCGCGCTGGTTGGCCGGCACACCCGGGCCGCGGTCGTTGACCCGGATGACCACACGTTCCTGCGTGCCCATGCCGGATTGCGACAGCTCCAGGCTGATCTCGCCGGTGCCGTAACGCCTGGCGTTTTCCAGCAGGTTGCGGATCAGGCGGCGCAGCAGGCGCGGCGACCCCTGCACCGTCAGGCTGTGGGTCTGGGCGGCAGTGCCGAGCTCGGCCTGTACGCGCGCGCATTCCTCGGCGGCCAGGCCGGTCAGGTCCAGGGTTTCGAACGGTTCGGCGTCGGCCTGCCGCGCATCGAGGCGGCTGGCCAGCAGGATCTCGTCGATCAACTGGTCGAGCTCGTTGATGCTGCGCGAAATCTCCGCGCGCTGCGTGGAACCGGCGCCTTCGCCCATCAGCTCCAGGCCCATGCGTATGCGCGCCAGCGGCGAACGCAACTCGTGGGAGGCATTGGCCAGCAGCGACTTGTGCGACACCAGCAGGGACTTCTGCGTGTCCATCAAGGTCTCGATACGCTCGGCCGCGTGGTTGAAACGTTCGGCCAGGAAGGCCACCTCGTCGCTGCCGTTGACCGAGACACGTGCCGACAGGTCGCCGTCGCCCCAGCGTTCGACACCGCGCTGCAGACCTTCGAGCCGCTGCGTCAGGCGGCGCACGATGGGGTAGGTGCCCAGTGCCACCGCGAGTGCCACCACGCCCAGCATCCAGCCGAAGCCGAAGGGCGGCTTGGTCCAGGAGTTGGACGGCGGGCGCTTGGGCCGCGGCAGCACCAGATGCAGCTTCTGCCCGTCCAGTGTCTGCACGTCAAACTCCAGGCCTTCACCGAGTTTGCGGTCAGGTTTGGTCTGGGCCTTGCCGATCAGCTCGCCGGCGCCGTTGTGGATCAGGACCTCACGAATCGGCAGTTGCGGCGGGTCGGTGCTCAGTTGCCAGGCCGCCCCCACCAGGAAAGCCAGCACAACGACAGTGGCCACCACGGCCAGCCAGATGCGCACATACAGGTGTGAAGTAAATCGCAGCCACATAAATCACAAGACGCCGCGGGGCGCTTCAGTCCTGCTGCTTGGCAAAAACATAACCCACGCCGCGCACCGTCAGGATGCGCTTGGGGTCCTTGGCATCGAGCTCGATGGCGCTGCGGATGCGGCCCATGTGCACGTCGATGGAACGGTCGAAGGCCTCGAGCTCGCGGCCACGCACGGCTTCCATGATCTGGTCGCGGCTGAGCACGCGGCCGGCGCGTTCGGCCAGCGCGACCAGCAGGTCGAACTGGTAAGAGGTCAGGTCGCAGGTCTTGCCGCCGACCTGCACGGTGCGCGCGTCGCGGTCGATTTCGAGCGAGCCGAAACGCATGGTTTTCTGCGTGCCGGCGGTGGCGCCGCTGTCGCCGCCGCGGCGCAGCACCGCGCGTATGCGCGCCAGCAGCTCGCGCGGCTCGAAGGGTTTGGGCAGGTAGTCGTCGGCGCCGATTTCCAGGCCGACGATGCGGTCCATCGGGTCACCCTTGGCGGTCAGCATCAGCACCGCGGTGCGGGCGCTGTCGCCGCCGAGGTTCTTGATGCGCCGGCAGACCTCCAGGCCATCCATGTCGGGCAGCATCAGGTCCAGGATCACCAGGTCGGGTTTGCTGCTTTCCAGCGCCTCCAGCCCCCTGGCGCCATCCGTGGCATGGGTGAAGCCGTAGCCCGACTTGCTCAGGTACTCGCCCACCATGGTGGCCAGGCGGGTATCGTCCTCGATCATCAAGAGTTGTTGCGTCATGGTCTGGCTCGCTGGACGTTGTGAGGAAGCAGAGCCAGTGTAGCCACTGGCGGGCCGGCTGTCGTCAGGCGCAAACACATCGGCCCCCGTGAAAGGGCTGGGGCCGTCGGCCGGGTGCTTGCTGTTGCTGCGGTGGTCGCTCATGGTGTTCTCCGTCAAAAACCAGACAGACCATGCTGCGCCCGCCGCAACAAGTCGCGTTGAAGCGGCTGTAAAGTTAGGTAAACCGCGGCCCGCTCGGACCTTGATGCGCTATGAAATTAATAGCTGGGTCCCCTTGCCGGTCAAGGGCGGGTGGGCGGTTTCATGCGAGAGGCCAGCCACACCAGCAGCAGCACCGGCAGACCCAGCAGCGCCGTCGCGGTGAAGAAATGGCTGTAGCCGAAGCTGTCCACGTAACTGCCGGAATAACCGGCCAGGAACTTCGGCAGCAGCAGCATCATGGAGCTGAACAGCGCGTACTGGGTCGCCGAGTAGTTGATGTTGGTCAGGCTCGAGAGGTAGGCGATGAAGGCCGCCGAGGCGATGCCGCTGGACAGGTTGTCGGCCGAGATCACGAAGATCAGCGCGGTCACATCGTGGCCGCGAGAGCCCAGCCAGGCAAACAGCAGGTTGCTGCCGGCGCTCAGCACCGCGCCCAGCATCAGCACCTTCATCACCCCAAAACGCATGGCCAGCGCGCCGCCGGCAAAGGCGCCGACCAGGGTCATCAGCACGCCGTAAATCTTGGTGACGCTGGCGACTTCATCCTTGGTGTAGCCCATGTCGACATAAAACGGGTTGGCCATGATGCCCATCACGACGTCGCTGATGCGGTACACCGCAATCAGGGCCAGGATCAACAGCGCGTGTTTGCCGTAGCGGCGCAGAAAGTCGGCAAACGGGTCGACCAGCGCGCCCTTGAGCCATTCGGCGGCATTGCGCGCCGGCGGCATCTCGCGCGCGGAAGGTTCCGGCGAAAACAGCACCGTCACCATGCCCAGCAGCATGGACGCCGCCATCACCAGGTAAGCGGTCTGCCAGGCGCCATGCTGGTAGCTGCCGGCACCGGCCACCTCGGCGCGTGCGGCGATCCACAGCACGCCGGCACCGGCCCAGATCATCGCGATGCGGTAGCCGGTCTGGTAGGTCGCGGCCAGCGCGGCCTGGCGGCGCACGTCGGCAGACTCGATCCGGAAAGCGTCCAGCGCAATGTCCTGCGTTGCCGAGGCAAAGGCCACGGCCAGCGCGCACCAGACCACCGGCAGCAGCGCGACCCGCGGATCGGTCAGCGCCATGCTGACCAGCGCGGCCATGATGACCGCCTGCGACAGCAGCAGCCAGCTGCGCCTGCGACCGAGCAGGCGCGTCAGCACCGGAATCGGCAAGCGGTCCACCAGCGGCGCCCAGACCCACTTGAAGCCGTACGCCAGCCCGACCCAGCTCAGGTAGCCGATGGTGGTGCGGTCAATGCCGGCCTCGCGCAGCCAGAAGCTCAGCGTGCCGAAGACCAGCAGCAGGGGCAGTCCGGCGGAAAAGCCCAGCAGCAACATGCGCATCGTGGGCGCCTCCAGGTAAACCCGCAGCGTTTCGCTCCAGGTCGGTTTGGGTGCGGGACTTTCGGGCGGAAGGGCGACGGCTGAATGCGGCGGCGGCTGACGCGCAGCCTGCGGATTCTCGGATACGGTATCGCTCATGCGGGAATAATACGCTGTGACCCAATCCGGAGATGCCATGAGACTTGCTTCCAAGCTGAACCTTGCCGCCCTGTCCGCGGCCCTTTTGCTGGGCGCCGCCCCGGCCCTGGCCCAGAACGACGGGGTGCAGGTCGGCGGCAATTCCGGCTTCACGAGGCTGGTGCCGGCCGAGGAGATCGAACAGGCCTCCAGGCAGCAGTACGCCAAGATGATGCAGGAGGCGGCGGCGCAGAATGCGCTGGCGCCCGCCAGCAACGCGCAGTTGCAGCGCCTGCGCCGCATTGCCCAGCGCATCATTCCGCACGCCGAGGCCTGGAACCCGCGCGCCAAGGCCTGGCAGTGGGAAGTCAACCTGATCGGCAGCAAGCAGATCAACGCCTTTTGCATGCCCGGCGGAAAAATAGCGTTCTACACCGGCATCCTCGAGCAGCTGCAACTGACCGACGACGAGGTGGCGATGATCATGGGCCACGAGATGGCCCACGCGTTGCGCGAACATGCACGCGAACGCATGGGCAAGTCGGCCGCCACCAGCATAGGGGCCAGTGTGCTGTCGCAGCTGTTCGGCCTCGGTGACCTGGGCCAGACGGTGGCCAGTTATGGCGTGCAACTGCTCAATTTGCGTTTCGGCCGCGAGGACGAGTCCGAGGCCGACCTGGTCGGCATGGAACTCGGCGCGCGCGCCGGCTTCGATCCGCGCGCCGGCATCACCTTGTGGCAGAAGATGGCGGCGGCCAACAAGAATGCGCCGCCCCAATGGCTGAGCACCCACCCGGCCGGCGCCACCCGGATCGCGGACATGGAGCGCAACCTGCCGCGCGTGGTGCCGCTCTACGAACGCGCACGCAAGAGCTGAACATGATCGGCCGGCGAGCCCGGCGTCGCGATGGCCCCGGTCCGTGCTGCGGTAAGCTGCGCTTTCCACCATGAGTTCAACCTCGTCCGAACCTGCTGCCGTGCGTGAGCCCTTGCCGGCGCGCGTTTTGCTGTGGCTGCAGTCGCTGCGTCCGGGGCGCACGCGGATCAATGCGCGCGAGCGCTGGCGCATCGTGCTCGGGGCCTTTCTGGGCATTTTGCTGGCCGGCGCGCTCAGCCACCTTGCCGGCGGGGCGGCGCTCGATGCGTTGCCCTGGCTGGTGGCGCCCATGGGGGCCAGTGCCGTGCTGGTGTTTGGTGTGCCATCGAGTCCGCTGGCCCAGCCCTGGTCGGTGGTGGGCGGCAACACGCTGTCGGCGCTGGTCGGCATGGCTTGCGCACGCTGGCTGGGCCCGCCCGAGCTGGCTGCTGCGGTGGCGGTGGGCACGGCCATTGGCCTGATGCTGGCGCTGCGCTGCCTGCACCCGCCCGGCGGCGCGTCGGCGCTGATGATGGTGCTGGGCGGTATCACCGACCCCCGTTTTGTGCTGTTTCCGGTGCTGCTCAATTCCGTGCTGCTGGCGGGCGCCGGCATGGTCTGGAACAACGCCACGCGGCGACCTTATCCACATGCGCAGCGGCCGGCGCCGGCCGGCGCCGGCAAACCGCCCCAGGTGCGTGATGCCGAAGCCGATCTCGACGCGGTGCTGGCGCGTTACAACCAGGTGCTGGACGTCAGCCGCGATGACCTGCAGGTGTTGCTCGAGCAGGTGAAGTGGCAGGGTTACCAGCGCAAGCTGGCCGGCGTGCGCTGTGCGGACGTCATGTCGCGCGATCTGGTCACGGTCAGCCACAGCACGCCGCTGGAAGATGCCTGGGCGCTGCTGCGCGAACGCCGCATCAAGGCGTTGCCGGTGGTGGACGCAGACTTCCGCATCGTCGGCATCGTCACGCTGGCCGATTTCATGCGCGCGGCCGAGCTGCAGGGCCAGGGCTACCAGGGCATGGATGCGCGCCTGCGCAAGCTGCTGGGCGCCGTCGGACCGTCCGGCAAGCCGCCGGTGGTCGGGCAGATCATGACGCGGCAGGTGCGTGTCGCCGGCATGCAGCGCTACCTGGTGGACCTGCTGCCGCTGTTCGGCGGCTCCGGTCACCACCACCTGCCCATCGTGGGCGACGACGGGCGGCTGGTCGGCATCCTCACCCAGTCCGACATGGTGGCGGCGCTGTTCGAGTCGCCAGCGCCGCCGCCCGAGCCCGCGCCATGAGCACACCGCAGGAGCAGTTCCAGGCCTTTCTGGCGCTGCAGCGCCTCGATTACCGGCGTGCGCTGCCGGAAAAACTGGCGCAGTTGCAGGCACTGTGGGACGCGCTGGAGCGGGGTGCTGCGCCGGCTGCGCTGAGCAGCCTGGAGCGCCAGGCGCACACCCTGGCCGGCACCGCCGGCACGCTGGGCTTTCGCGAGCTGGGTCTGGCGGCGCGGGCGCTGGAGGAATTGCTGGCCCGGGTCGGTGCGGATGCGGCGACACTGTCGCCCGCCCAGCGCGCGGAGATCGCGCTGGCCCTGGCCGCACTGCAGGCCAGCCTGCCCGCCGACTGAGCGGGTAGACTGATGGCGGCATGGGGGCTGGACCGCATGCCGGCCGCGAGACTGACAAGGACCACCGAATGCCCAAACCACTTGCCCGCATCCTGTATGTGGAAGACGAACCCGATATCCGCATGGTTGCCCAGATGGCGCTGGAAGCCGTCGGCGGCTTCACCGTGATCGCCTGCGCCTCCGGCAACGAGGCGCTGGCCGCCGCGCCCGCCGCCGGCGCAGACCTCTTGCTGCTGGACGTGATGATGCCGGGCATGGACGGCCCCAGCACCCTGAAGGCCTTGCGCGAATTGCCGGCCACGGCGCAGACGCCGGTGATCTTCATGACCGCCAAGGTACAGGCCACCGAGGTGGCGCAGTACATGGCGCTGGGCGCCCTCGACGTGATCCACAAGCCCTTCGACCCGATGGAACTGTCGGCGCAGATCGGCCGCATCTGGGAACGCCAGGGCGGGTGAGGAGCGCGCGGGACGGCGCCTCCAAGTTTGGGGACAATAGGCCCATGCCCGATCCCAGCCCCGGCGGCGACATCTCTTCCGCTGCTCCGTCCGACAAGCTTCCCCTGTCCCCCTGGGCGCCGCTTGGCTCGCCGGTATTCCGGATGTTGTGGTTTACCTGGCTGGCCGCCAACATCTGCATGTGGATGAACGACGTGGCGGCGGCCTGGCTGATGACCTCGCTGACCACCTCGCCGATCTGGGTGGCGCTGGTGCAGTCGGCCTCCACCCTGCCGGTGTTTTTGCTGGGCCTGCCCAGCGGCGCGCTGGCCGACATCCTGGACCGCCGGCGTTATTTCATCATCACGCAATTCTGGGTGGCTGCCGTGGCGGTGATCCTGTGCATCACCATCGTGATGGGCGGCATGACGGCGCCGCTGCTGCTGGCGCTGACCTTTGCCAATGGTGTGGGGCTGGCGATGCGCTGGCCGGTGTTCGCGGCCATCGTGCCCGAACTGGTGCCGCGCACGCAGTTGCCGGCGGCGCTGGCGCTCAACGGTCTGGCCATGAATGCCTCGCGCATCATCGGGCCGCTGGTGGCCGGCGCGCTGATCGCCGGCGCCGGCAGCGAGTATGTGTTTGTGCTCAACGCGGTGCTGTCGCTGATCTCCGGTTTTGTCATCATGCGCTGGCGCCGCGAACATGTGCCCAGCCCGCTGGGCCGCGAGCGGCTGATCAGCGCCATGCGCGTGGGCGTGCAGTTTGTGCGGCAGTCGGCGCGCCTGCGTGCGGTGCTGCTGCGGGTGGCGCTGTTTTTCTTCCATTCCACCGCGCTGCTGGCGCTGTTGCCGCTGGTGGCGCGCGGCCTGGGCGGCGGCGCCGGCACCTTCACGCTGCTGCTGGCGTCCATGGGCTTCGGCGCGATCGCGCTGGTGTTTGTGCTGCCGCGTCTGCGCCAGCGGCTGTCACGTGATGCGCTGGTGCTGGGCGGCGTGCTGCTGCAGTCGGTCGCGACCGCGCTGGTGGCGGTGGCGCCCAGTGTCTATGTCGCTGCACCGGCGATGGCGCTGGCCGGTGCGGCCTGGCTGGCGACGGCCAACACCCTGAGCGTGTCGGCCCAGGTCGCGCTGCCGGACTGGGTGCGGGCCCGCGGCATGTCGATCTTCCAGATGGCCATCATGGGCGCCAGCGCTTCCGGGGCGGCGGTCTGGGGCCAGGTCGCGACCGTGAGCAGCGTGCCGACCGCCATGCTGGTGGCGGCGCTGACCGGCGCGCTGGCGAACTTCGCGACCCAGTGGTTTTTCAAGGACCGCAGCATCGAGGAAGACATGACACCCTCGCGCGAGTTCAAGGTACCGAGCGCCGAGGCGCCGCCCCTGACCGGTCATGTGCGCGTCACCATCGAGTACCAGATCGATCCGGCCAAGGCGGCCGAGTTTCGCGTCCTGATGCAGGAGAGCCGGCGCAGCCGCCTGCGCCAGGGCGCGCTGGCCTGGGAGCTGCTGCGCGACATCTCCGACCCCGGCCGCTACATCGAGCAGATCACCGACGAGTCGTGGACCGAACACCTGCGGCGCTTTGACCGCGTCACCGCGGGTGACGTGGCGCTGCGCGATCGCAAACTTGCGTTTCACTTGCCGGACACGCCGCCGGTGGTGTCGCGCAGTGTGGTGGAAGGATAAGGGTCGGGGCTTCTGCTGGCGGCCTCATGCCTGCGCCTGCTTACGGCGATCAAGGCGTCACGCTGCGCCCTGGGTTTTTGTTTCTGACAGTAGGTCTGACTCCCCACTCCTACCCCTAGCCCCTCCCTCGCCCCGCTGGGCGATGGAGGGGAACTTCATCTGGCCGCGTGCGCTGCTCTCGCGTGCAAACATGACCGTTCGTTGGGACTCCCGTCCTTGAAGCACTGCGCGCTTCAAGGACTCCGGATGGACCCCCGGTATTGGTATACCGGATTGATCTTTTCCTCCACCCGTCGGGCTGGGCCGAGGAGCGCAGCCGAAAGTGGATCAGGACGAGCGATTGTCTGAGCGAAGCGAGTTCGAGCTCGGCCCCACTTTCGGCGAGCACCGCAGGTTGCCCGCAGCGAAGCGGAGGGACCCAGACCATCGGGTCGCCTTTTCTTTGGTGACTTTCTTTTGGCGAAGCAAAAGAAAGTTACTTGCTGCCGGGCAACCCCCGGCCAACAGGTGCAGGCCATCCACCGCAGGCGACCGGAGCCGGATTCGGAATCAAATCTGCCAAAAACCCTTATTTCATCTGCAACGTCAGCTATCAATTATGTAGCGTCCGTGCCCCTTCCCCTGCGCCGCGGCCGGGCGCGCAAACCCGCCGACACACTTGGCACGCCCCTTGCATCTCATCTTGTACACAAGTATGGATGCTTTAAATTGGTGCAAGCTCTTTTAACCCCTGTTGGCGCTGACCGGGTCCCGGCCTGGGCGGACGAGGCGTGGATTTACAGGCCGGCGCAGCCGCTGCGGTCGGCTGATGCCGTGGCTGTCGGCGGGCCGCTCGCCGGCCTGCGCTTCGCTGTCAAGGACAACATCGACACCGCGGCCTGGCCGACCACCGCGGCCTGTCCGGCTTTTGCGTACACGCCGGCAGCCCATGCCAGGGTTGTGCAACAACTGCTCAATGCTGGTGCAGCGTTGGCCGGCAAAACCAACCTCGACCAGTTCGCCTGTGGTCTCAATGGCACCCGTTCGCCGTTTGGTGCTGTGCCCAATGCGGTCAACCCACTGTATGTCTCGGGGGGGTCCAGTTCGGGCTCAGCTTATGTGGTGGCGACCGGCCAGGTCGACTTTGCGCTGGGCACCGATACGGCCGGCTCGGGCCGTGTGCCGGCCGGCCTGAACAACATTGTTGGCCTGAAACCCTCGCGCGGCCTGATCAGTGCCCGCGGCGTGGTGCCGGCGGCCCAGAGCGTGGATTGTGTGTCCATTTTTGCGCGCACCGTCGCCACCGCGGTGCGCGTGCTGGAAAGCGCGATCGGCCATGACCCGCTGGATGCGTATTCACGCAAGCGGGTACTGGCCCGCCAGGCCTTTCCGGCGGCTTTCCGGTTTGGCGTTCCCTCGGTGCTCGAGTTCTACGGTGACACGGCGGCGGAAGCCGCCTTCGGCGAGGCCGTAGATCGCTTGCGGTCGCTGGGCGGCACAGCGGTGCCCATCGACTTCGCCCCGCTCGCCGAAGTGGCGTCGCTGCTGTATGAAAGTGCGCTGGTCGCGGAGCGTTACACCGCCATCCGCAGCTTTTTCGACACGCACGAAGGCGAGGTGATCGAGCCGGTGCGCAGCATCATTGCCGCCGGCCGCAACTACAGCGCTGCCGACCTGTATGAAGTGCAGACCCGCGTCAGGCTGCTGGGCCAGCAGGCCGACGCGATGTGGGGGCACATCGATCTTCTGCTGGTGCCCACGGCGCCCACGCATTACACGATCTCGCAGATGCAGCAGGACCCGGTGGCGCTGAACCGGAACCTCGGTGCCTACACCAACTTCGTGAACCTGCTCGACTACGCGGCGCTGTCGGTGCCGAGCGCCATCCGTTCCGATGGCCTGCCGTTTGGCATCACGCTGATTGCGCCCGGCGGCAGCGACTGGCAGCTCGCCGACCTTGGGCAACGCTACCACCACGCCACCGGCCTGACGCAGGGCGCAACCGGCGAAGCGCTGCCGGCCATGGCGCCGGTCGCGGGCCTCACAACGCAGAAAACCGTGCGTGTGGCGGTGGTCGGCGCGCACCTGTCGGGCATGCCGCTCAATGGCCAGCTGACCGAACGCGGCGCCACACTCGTCGGCAACGCAGAAACCGCAGCGCATTACCGCCTGTACGCGCTGCCTGGCACCACCCCGCCCAAACCCGGACTGTTGCGGGTTGCCGCCAACCAGGGTGCGCGTATCGCCCTCGAGATCTGGGACATGCCGCTGGCCGAATACGGCTCGTTTGTCGCGCTGATTCCCGCGCCGCTGGGCATTGGCACGCTGGAACTCGGCGATGGCAGCAGTGTGCAGGGTTTTGTCTGTGAGGCCCAGGCCCTGCAGGACGGCGCGCTGGACATCTCGCATTTCGGCGGCTGGCGCGCCTACATGCAGTCGCAGAAACCCCTGGCCGCCTGACACCCTTTTCGCATCACCTTATCAACCACTTTTATCCAAGGAGCTTTCATGAAAAATTCCGGCACATCCTCCCCCGCCACCCCGACCCGCAGGAAAGCCCTGGTCACCGGCGCCGCCATGCTCGGCGCGCTGGGCATGCCTGCCATCGTGCGTGCCCAGGCCGCGCCGAAGATCCGGATTGGCTACTGGCCGATCGCCGCCGGCCTGCCGTTTTATGCGGCGATCGAGCTGGGCTATTTCAAGGAAGCCGGCCTGGATGTGGAGCCGCTGAAGTTCGCGGGCGCCCAGCAGGTCATGGAGGCGGTGCTGTCGGGCCGCTCGGACGGCACGGCCAATGGCACCGGTTCGGCCAACATCGCCATCGGCGAGCTGGCCCAGCCCGGCACCTTCAAGATTTTCTGCGCCAACCCGAGCAATGTGAAGAACGTGCTGGACGAAGTCATCGTGCCGGTGGCCAGCCCCGCCAAGGTGATGGCCGACCTCAAGGGCAAGCGCATCGGCTCGGGCCCCGGCATCCAGAACGTGACGCTGGCCAAAACCATTCTGGAGCGTGGCGGCGCCACCGGCGCCACCGTGGTGGAGCTGCCGATCGGCCAGCATGTGGCCGCGCTGGCCGCCGGCCAGATCGACGGCGCTTACACGCTGGAGCCCACCGGCACCATAGGCCGCATGAACGGCACCACACGGGTGCTCGAAGCCGGCGTGATCTCCC
>PNNC01000071.1 GCA_013824015.1 Polaromonas sp. | reverse complement strand
CCGAAGGCGAGTTCGAGCTCGACCCCATTTTTTGCGAGCACCGCAGGTTGCCCCTGAGCGGCAGCGAAGGGGACCCAGACCATCGGGTCGCCTTTTTCTTTGCTTACTTTCTTTTTGGCGACGCAAAAAGAAAGTGAGTTGCCGCCGGGCAACCCCCGGCTTGTTGGCAGACCACCGGGCAGGAGCTAGCCAACATGGATCCCGGACCCAGTCCGAGATGACACGCGGGGGGAGTCAATGCGTGCCCCGATCCCGCTTTTTTTCGCGTCCCTGTTTTGCAGGCCGCTGCGCCTTGTTACAAAGGGAACAGGCCCGAATCAGCTACGCTTTGCCTCCTCAGAGGGGAAAACGTGGCCTTAACCATCGCAAAAACAATCACCGCCCTGCTTGCCGCAGCGACCTTGCAGGCCCAGGCGCTGCAGATCACCAGTGTCTCGCCCCAGGGTGAAATAGCGCAGGTGCGCCAGGTCGTCGCGAAATTCGACGACAGCGCCGTCAATTTCGGCGACCCGAAAGCGCCCGCGCCGCTGAGCCTGGCCTGCAACGACGCGCAGGCCACCAAGGGGAGCGGCCGCTGGCTCAACGACCGCCAGTGGGTGTTTGACTTCGAGAACGACCTGCCACCCGGAGTGCGCTGTTCGCTGCAGGTGGTGCCCACCTTCCAGTCGCCCAAAAACCAGGCCATCAGCGGCAAGGCCGGCTACAGCTTCAGCACCGGCGGGCCCTTTGTCCAGACCCTGCGGCCGTCGACCTACCAGCGTATCGACGAGGAGCAGTATTTCGTGCTGCAGCTCAACGGACCGGCCACGCTGGCCAGCCTCCGCGAGAACGTCTGGTGTTCGGTCGAAGGCCTGGGCGAACGCGTGCCGGTCAAACTGATCGAAGGCACGGAGCGCGCAGCGCTGCTGAAATCGCTGAACCTGGAAAAAGCCGCTGCGGCCGACCCGCTGCGTGTCGCGACCCTGGCCTGCAACCGCCGCCTGACCGCCGCCAGCAAGGTACAGCTGGTGTACGGCAAGGGGGTCGCCACACCCGGCGGCGTCGCCAATTCGGTCGAAAAACGCTACAACTTCCAGGTGCGCGAGCCCTTCACCGCCAGCTTCAGCTGCGAACGTGAAAATGCGCAATCGGCCTGCCTGCCGATACGCGCGATGCGGCTGGACTTCAATGCGCCGGTGCCGCGCAAGCTGCTCGAAGGCATACGCCTCAAGTCTGCCAGGGACAGCCTCAAGCCGGTGTTCGACAGCGAAGGCGACAGCGACAACGTGCTCAACAACCTCCGCTTCAAGCCGCCGCTGGCCGAACAAACGCCTTACACGCTGGAGCTGCCGAAAGATTTCAAGGATGCTTCCGGCCGCCCACTGGCCAATGCCGACAGCTTTCCGCTCAAGGTTGCGACCGGCGCCATGCCGCCGCTGGCCAAGTTTGCCGCCGCGCCGTTTGGCATCGTCGAACGGTTTGCCGAGCCCGGCGCCAAAGCCGGCGACCCGGCGCTGCTGCCGGTCACCTTGCGCAATGTCGAGGCCGCGCTCAAGGTCCAGGGCCTGGCGCCGGGCAAGGTCAGCGAGCTGCAGCCGAAGACCGACGCCGACATCATTGCCTGGTTCCGCAAGGTGCAGCGTTACGACAACTACCAGGTGGAGCGCAAAGTCGCGGCCACCGACATCAAGGGGCCACTGCCAAAAATGGTCGACGCCGACAACAAGGACTACGTGCAGTCACGCATGTTGTCGCTGCTGGCTGGCCAGCCCGGCGTGAAAACGCTGGACCTGCCGCAGCCCGCCAGCGCTGACCCGCGGCCTTTCGAAGTCGTCGGCATTCCGCTTTCGCCCGGCTTTCACGTGGTCGAGATCGCTTCACAAAAACTCGGCGCATCGCTGCTCGACGAACGCCACGGCGCCAGCCGGACCATGGTGGTGCGGACCTCGGCGCTGGTCACCAACCTGGGCGTGCATTTCAAGCTGGGCCGCGAAAACGCGCTGGCCTGGGTCACCACGCTGGACAAGGGCGCGCCGGTGGCCGGCGCCACCGTGCGGGTCTCCAGCTGCAGCGGCGCGGAACTCGCCAAGGCCGTGACCAATGCCCAGGGCATTGCCAGCTTCAAGGGCCTGGCGCCCGAAGCGCCGCGCTGCGGCGGCGATGACTACCGCAACGCCTACTTTGTCAGCGCGCGCAGCGCCGTTGACGGCGTGGAAGACATCAGCTTCACCTGGAGCGACTGGCACAAAGGGATCGAGCCCTGGCGCTTCAATGTGCCGACCAGCAGCGACATCCGCCCGGACCAGCGCGCCCACACGATTTTCGACCGCACGCTGCTGCGGGCCGGCGAAACCGTGTCCATGAAACACCTGATACGCACCGAGACCAGCCAGGGCTTCGGCCTGGCCGATGTCACGCCCGACAAGCTGGTGGTCACCCACACCGGCAGCGGCCAGCAGTATGTGCAGCCGCTGGACTGGCGCAAAACCGCCACTGGCGGGCAGAGCGCCGAAAGCCTATTTGCGATCCCGCCGGCCGCCAAACTCGGCGAGTACCAGGTCGAGCTGCGCCAGGGAACGCGGGCCACACCCACCGGCGTCTTTCGCGTCGAGGAGTTCCGCCTGCCGGTGCTCGAAGGCCGCATCCAGCCCAGCGAGAAAAAAGCCCTGGTCAATGTCAGGGCCGTGCCCACCGACGTGCAGATCAACTATGTGTCGGGTGGCGGCGCGGCCAACCTGCCGGTGCGGGTGTCGGCGCTGTTGCGCGGCAAAACCCTGAGTTACAGCGACTACGATGCCTTCAATTTTTCGCCGCCGCGGGTGCAAGGGGCCGTGCGTGAAGGCGGCGAGGAAGAAGCCACCGCCTCGCAGGACCAGCGTGTGGTCGCCGACAAGCTGGCTCTGACGCTGGACCGCAACGGCGCCGGTAAAACCAGCATCACCGACCTGCCCGCCAGCAAACAGCCGCAGGAGCTACTGCTCGAAGCCAGCTACGCCGACCCGAACGGCGAGGTGCAGACGATACGCAGCGTGGCCACGCTCTGGCCGGCCGCCGTGGTGACCGGCATCAAGACCGAGGGCTGGGTCTCGGCCAGCCAGAAAATCAGGTTCCAGGCCCTGGCGCTGGACTTGGGCGGCAAGCCCGCAGCCGGCGTGCCGCTCGAGGTCAAGGCGGTGGCGCGTATCGTCACCACCAGCCGCAAACGCATGGTCGGCGGGTTTTACACCTACGACAACAAGACCGACATCAAGGACCTCGGCAGCGTCTGCAGCGGCAAAAGCGACAGCCGCGGCCTGCTGCTGTGCGAGGCCAAACTTGGCGAGCCGGGCGAAGTTGAACTGGTCGTCACCGCGAAGGACAGCAGCGGCAACAGCATTCAGGCCGCCAGTTCGGTCTATGTCACCAAACAGGGTGAACTCTGGTTTGGCGGCGAGGACCATGACCGCATGGACCTGCTGCCCGAGAAAAAAACCTACCAGCCCGGCGAAATCGCCAAGTTCCAGGTGCGCATGCCTTTCCGTTTTGCCACCGCGCTGGTCGCGATCGAACGCGAAGGCATCATCGAAACCCAGGTGGTGCAGCTCAACGGCCAGGACCCGACCGTGCAGCTGCAGGTCAAGGAGGGCTGGGGCCCGAACGTCTATGTCAGCGTGCTGGCGCTGCGCGGCCGCTTGCGCGAGGTGCCCTGGTACAGCTTCTTCACCTGGGGCTACAAGGCGCCGCGGGAATGGTGGACCTCGTTCTGGTACGAAGGCCGTGAATACGTGGCGCCGACCGCGCTGGTGGACCTGAGCAAGCCGGCCTTCCGCCTCGGCCTCGCGGAAATTCGTGTCGGCACGCAGGCGCACCAGCTCGCGGTGACGGTCCAGGCCGACAAGGAAAGTTATCCAGTGCGTGGCCAGGCCCAGGTCACCATCACCGCGAAGCTGCCCAATGGCCAGCCGGCTGCGAATGCCGAAGTCGCGCTGGCCGCGGTGGACCAGGCGCTGCTGGAGCTGATGCCGAACAATTCCTGGGACCTGCTGGGCGCGATGTTGCAGCGCCGCGCCTGGGGCGTGGAAACCTCGACCGCACAAATGGAAATCATCGGTCGCCGGCACTACGGGCGCAAGGCGGTGCCGGCCGGCGGCGGTGGTGGCCGCAGCAACACGCGAGAGTTGCTGGACACGCTGCTGCTGTGGAACCCCAAGCTGCAACTCGACGCCAGGGGCCAGGCCGTGGTCACGGTGCCGCTCAACGATGCACTGACCACCTTCAAGATCGTTGCGGTGGCCGACAGCGGCACCGGTCTGTTCGGTACCGGACAAACGGCCATCAAGGCGACGCAGGACCTGCAGATCATCAGCGGCCTGCCGCCGCTGGTGCGCGAGGACGACCAGTTCCGCGCGCAGATCACGCTGCGCAACACGACCCAGGCCGCGATGAAAGTCGAGGTCAGCCCGCGCGCGACTTTGCTGGACCTCAAACCCCAGCTTGTGGATATTCCCGCTGGCGAGGCGCGTGAAGTGGCGTGGATGGTCACGGCACCAGCCCAGCTGGCGCTGACACGCGCCGAAGCCATCCTGTGGGAGATCGAAGCCAAAGACACGGTCAGCGGCGCGCGCGACGGCCTGAAGGCGCGCCAGCGCATCATCCCGGCGGTGCCGCTGACGGTGCAGCAGGCGACGCTGGTGCAGGTCGATGGGACCTTCACGCTGGACGTGAACCCGCCGGCCGATGCGCTGCCGGGCCGTGGCGGCCTCAAGATGTCGCTGCAGCCGAAACTCGCCGAGGGTCTGGACGGCGTGCGCGACTGGTGGGCCAACTACCCGTTTGCCTGCCTCGAGCAAAAAACCAGCAAGGCCGTGGGCCTGCGCGATGCCAGGCTCTGGCAGACCGTGCTGGCGCAGCTGCCGGGTTACCTCGACAGCGACGGCCTGGCCAATTACTTCCCGCCGCGTGACGGTGAAGCTTCGCGCGGCAGCGATGCCCTGACGGCTTACCTGCTGGCCGCCACGCATGAAGCCGCCGCGATCAATCCGGCGTTTGCGATGCCCGACGAGGCGCGCGCGCCGATGGAGCGCGGCCTGATTGCTTTTGTCGAAGGCCGCATCCAGCGCGAGTTCTGGAGCCCGCGCAAGGACCTGGACATGCGCAAGCTCGCGGCGATCGAGGCACTGTCGCGTTACGGCAAGGCGCAAGGCCGCATGCTGGGCAGCATCACGATTGCGCCTAACCAGTGGCCGACCCATGCGGTGATCGACTGGTTCAACATCCTCAAACGCGTCAGTGATGTGCCGCAGCGCGAGCAGCGGCTGGCGGAAGCCACCCAGGTGCTCAAGTCGCGTCTGTCTTACCAGGGCACCAAAGTTATCTTCAGCACCGAAAAGGACGACTACTGGTGGTGGCTGATGGTCAACGGCGACGTCAACACCGCGCGCCTGATGCTGGCGGTGATGGACGACCCGGCCTGGAAGGACGACATGGGCAAGCTGGCCAACGGCTTTATCGGCCGGCAGCAAAAAGGCGCCTGGCATACCACCACCGCCAACCTCTGGGGCGGGCTGGCGCTGGACCGCTTCTCGGCGAAGTTTGAAGCCACGCCGGTGGCCGGCGTGACGCGGGCCACACTGGCTTCTGCGGCGGCCGCTGCGGCCAGCGTCGATTGGGCCAAAGTCACGCGTATCCAGCCCACCGATAGCCTGGGCGCGCCCAACCAGGCGAGCTTCTTCGGCGCGCCGGCTTCGCCCGGCCATTTGCGCGGCAACAGCCTGTTCCTGCCCTGGGGCACAACAGCACCCGGGGGCAAGGACACGCTGACCGTGACGCAGCAGGGCACAGGCAAACCCTGGCTGACGCTGCAGTCGATTGCCGCGGTGCCGCTGAAGGCGCCGTTCAACGCCGGTTACCAGATCAAAAAAACCATCACGCCGGTCGAACAAGCCGTCAAGGGCATCTACACCCGCGGCGACGTGGTTCGCATCGCGCTGGAAGTCAACGCCAGCGCCGACATGACCTGGGTCGTCATCAGCGACCCGGTGCCCGGCGGCGCGACCATCCTGGGTAGCGGCCTGGGCCGCGATTCACAGATCGCGACCAGCGGCGAGAAAAAAACCGGCGCCGGCTGGCCGGCGTTTGAAGAACGCAGCTTCGAGGCCTTCCGCAGTTATTACGAGTACCTGCCCAAAGGCGTGGTGAAGATGGAATACACGGTGCGCCTGAACAACGTCGGCGACTTCGCACTGCCGCCGAGCCGCGTCGAAGCCATGTATGCGCCCGAGATGTTCGGCGAGGCGCCGAATGCGCGGGTCAAGGTCGAGGCGGCGAAGTGAGAAGTGTTGTCATTGCGGGCTTGACCCGCAATCCAGAGCATGGATCCCGGGTCAAGCCCGGGATGACAAGCGCCGGGTTTGCAGTTTTCAGAGGTCTGTCGACTGCTACGTTTTTGATAGCTGCTTGCGCCTCTCCCGCATGGGCTACAGCCACTTTTGATGAAGTCAAACGCGAGTTCCGCCCGTCCGACACATTGATCCTGGACCGCAGCGGTGACGTTTTGCAGCGCCTGCGCACCGATGCCAGCGTGCGGCGCGGCCAGTGGGTGGCATTGCCGGACATCTCGCCGGCGCTGCGCACGGCGCTGGTGCTCAGCGAGGACAAGCGTTTTTACGAACACAGCGGCGTCGACTGGCGCGCCGTCTCCAGCGCGGCCTGGGGCAATTTGTGGGCTACAAAAACGCGTGGCGCATCAACGCTGAGCATGCAGCTGGCGGGCCTGCTCGACGAGGATTGGCGCGTGGCGGCAGGTGGACGCAGCATCACGCAGAAGATCGGGCAGACGGTGTCGGCGCAGTTGCTCGAACGCAGCTGGCGCAAGGACCAGATCCTCGAGGCCTACCTCAACCTGGTGCCTTTCCGCGGCGAGATCGTCGGCATTGATGCGCTCGCCCGCACACTGTTCGGCAAGGCCGCGCACGGACTCGACGAACGCGAGGCGGCGATTGCGGCGGCGCTGGTGCGCGCGCCGAACGCGAAGGCCGCGCAGGTGGCGCAACGCGCCTGCGGGGTGCTGAAAACCATGCAGGCGCCAGCGAAAGCCGATTGTGAAGGCCTGGACCTGTTTGCCAGCGTCGCGCTGCAACGCCGGGCCTTTGACGCGACGGAGGGTGTCGCGCCGCACCTGGCACGGCAAGTCCTGCGGCAGGCCGCACCCGATGGCAAACCCCGGCCGGTGACCGTAAGGTCCACCCTGCGCGCGCCGCTGCAACGCGTCGCCGTGCAGACCCTGACCCAGCAACTGCGCGAATTGCGCGGCCGCCATGTCGAAGACGGCGCCATCGTGGTGCTCGACAACGCCAGCGGCGAGGTGCTGGCCTGGGTTGGATCGTCGGGTGAACTGAGCGCCGCGGCCGAAGTCGATGGGGTGCTGGCGCTGCGCCAGCCCGGCTCCACGCTCAAGCCTTTTTTGTATGCGCAGGCGATGGCCGAAAAACGCCTCACCGCGGCCTCGCTGATCGAGGACTCCTCGTCGCAGATCCAGACCGCCGGCGGTCTCTACATCCCGCAGAACTACGACCGCCAGTTCAAGGGCCTGGTGTCGGCGCGCACCGCGCTGGGCGCCTCGCTCAATGTGCCGGCGGTACGTACGCTGGTGATGGTGTCACCCGAGGCCTTCCATAAACAGCTCAAGGCCGCCGGTCTGCCTTTGAAGGAGACCGGTGACTATTACGGCTACAGCCTGGCGCTGGGCAGCAGCGAGGTCTCGCTGCTCGCGCTGACCAATGCTTACCGCACGCTGGCCAATGGCGGGCGCTTCAGCCCACCCGCCTTCAGCCCGGTGCGCAGGGCGGACTTCAAACCGGCGATCGACCCGCGCGCAGCATTTATCGTCAGCGACATCCTGGCCGACCCGCTGGCGCGCGCCCGCACCTTCGGCACCGACAGCGTGCTGGCCACACGTTTCTGGACCGCCGTCAAGACTGGCACCAGCAAGGACATGCGCGACAACTGGGCCGTCGGCTACTCCCAGCGTTACACCGTCGGCGTCTGGGTCGGCAACGCCAGCGGCGCGCCCATGCAGGACGTCAGCGGCAGCAGCGGCGCGGCGCCGGTCTGGGCCACGCTGATGCGGTATTTGCATCAAAACGAAAGCAGCCGCGCGCCCACGCCGCCGGCAGG
Organism: Polaromonas sp.; assembly: GCA_013824015.1. Taxonomy (GTDB): domain Bacteria; phylum Pseudomonadota; class Gammaproteobacteria; order Burkholderiales; family Burkholderiaceae_C; genus Polaromonas. The sequence continues at coordinate 8,353 of PNNC01000071.1, read as the reverse complement.
CGTGCTGCAAAGCCGCGTCCGTTTTGCCGCACCGGGCAGCGCGCCCCTTGAAGCGGCGCGCCAGGAATGGTTCATACGCGGCACGGAGCAAGCCCTGTTTGCTATCGATTCAGGAGCTGCGGCCCCACATTCCGCAAGGGCTGGAAGCCAAAACGGCTTGAAGTCCGCGCGGCAGACCGGGGACGCGCCGTCGCGCATCACCGCGCCGGCGTCCGGCACCATCCTGGCGCTGGACCCGGACATCCCGCCCACCCGCCAGCGCGTGAACTTCAGCGCCGAGGGCCGCGATGTGCGCTGGCTGATCGACGGCAAGCAGTTCGCCCAGGGCCCTGCCGCGCAGTGGCTGCCCTGGCCGGGCCGGCATGTGGTGCAACTGGTGGACGCCAGCGGGCGGGTCGCCGACGAAATCCGCCTGGAGGTGCGCGGCGCCGGGGTGCGCCAGGCGGAAGCTGGCAGCCGCGCATCAAAATAATTTCACGCCGGCGGCGGCGCAATTCACGCCGGACAGCGGGCGCCCCGTTACCATCGCCTCTCCAAGGAGACCCGTTCATGCCTGTGATCACCACCATCGAAGACCTGCGCGTCCTCGCCAAAAAGCGCGTCCCGCGCATGTTTTATGACTATGCCGACTCGGGCTCGTGGACCGAAAGCACCTACCGCGCCAACTCGGAAGACTTTCAGGCCATCAAGCTGCGCCAGCGCGTGGCGGTCAACATGGAAAACCGCAGTACGGCCACGGTGATGGCCGGCGTCAAGGTAAAAATGCCGGTAGCGATTGCGCCTGTCGGCCTGACCGGCATGCAGCATGCCGACGGTGAAATCCACGCCGCCCGGGCCGCTGAAAAATTCGGCATTCCGTTCACGCTGTCGACCATGAGCATCTGTTCCATGGAAGACATCGCGGCATCGACACAGACACCCTTCTGGTACCAGCTCTACATGATGCGCGACCGGGATGCGATGGAAGCCATGATTGCGCGCGCCCGCAAGGCGCGTTGCAGCGCACTGGTTCTGACGCTGGACCTGCAGGTGATCGGCCAGCGCCACAAGGACCTCAAGAACGGCCTCACCGCACCGCCCCGTCCCACACTGGCCAACATCCTCAACCTCGCGACCAAGCCGCGCTGGTGCCTGGGCATGGCCGGCACCCGTCGCCGCAGCTTTGGCAACCTCGTGGGCCACGTCAAGGGCGTCAGCGACATGAGTTCGCTGGCGGCGTGGACCAACGAACAGTTCGATCCCCGACTTTCATGGGCGGATGTGGCCTGGGTGCGCGAACGCTGGGACGGCAAGCTGGTGCTCAAGGGCATCCAGGACGTGGAGGACGCCCGTCTGGCGGCGCAGAGCGGTGCGGACGTGATCATTGTCAGCAACCATGGCGGCCGCCAGCTCGATGGCGCGCAGTCCAGCATTTCCGCCCTGCCACCGATTGTTGAAGCCGTGGGCAACACCATTGAAGTCTGGATGGATGGCGGCATCCGTTCCGGCCAGGATGTGCTCAAGGCCTGGGCGCTCGGTGCACGCGGCACCCTGATCGGCCGCGCCATGGTCTACGGCCTGGGCGCCATGGGCGAAGCCGGCGTGACCAAGGCCCTGCAGATCATCCACAAGGAACTCGACATCACCATGGCCTTCTGTGGCCACACCGACATCCAGAAGGTGGATAAAAATATCCTGCTGCCGGGCACTTATCCCCCCTGAAAGCGCCTGCAGGTCCTGCCGCGCTTGGGGAATGCCCCGATGACGGTGACGGAAAAAAGAAATAAGCTTGCTTATCAATTTTTTGTCGCGCACGCGCGCATCCTTCCGCATGACCACCTCCCAGGAACCCGCTGTCGACACCCCTCCGGTGCGCCGCTTCAAGGACCCCGGCTATGCCGAGGTCGCACCGACACTGGCCGGGCTGCGCCAGCGTATTGATACGCTGGACGAACAGATCGTCGCGCTGCTTGCCGAACGCGCGCTGTGTGTGCGTGACGCCACCCGTTTCAAGCGCGATGCCTTCCAGGTCGCCGCACCGGCGCGCCAGGCCCAGGTGTTTGCCCGTGTGCGTGCGCTGGCGGCGCCGCACGAAGCCAGTTTTCCCGGACTGTCCGACATCGTCGAGTCCACCTACCGCACCCTGGTTGCCGGTTATATCGCCGGCGAAGGACATTTTTTCCACGACACGGATCTGATCCAGCCATGAACACCACCCTGCCCCGCTTTCCCCTCACACGCCTGCTGGCAGGCTGCGCCCTTGCAGCCAGCGTCGCACTGGCAGCAAGCAGCGCCATGGCGCAGGCCTGGCCCAACAAGCCGGTGCGCATCGTGGTTCCCTATGGCGCCGGCTCGTCGCCCGACGTGATCGCCCGCATCGTGGCGGAAAAACTCTCGCCGCGCCTGGGCCAGCCGGTCATCATCGAAAACCGCGCCGGTGGCGGCGGCAACAACGGCACCGGCGCCGTCGCCAAGGCGGCCGGCGACGGCTACACCTTTGTCATCAGCACCAATGGCCCGCTGGTCTACAACACCGTGCTGTACAAAAAGCTGTCCTACGACCCCTTCACCGAACTGCGTCCGGTGGTGCTGGCCGGCGGCCAGGCCAACATCTGCGCCGTGCGCTCCGACTCCGGCATCACCACGCTCAAGGAGCTGGTCGACGCGATGAAAAAAGAGCCCGGCAAGTTCAACTTCTCGTCCACCGGCGTCGGCAGCCTGTCGCAGCTGGGCGTGGAGCTGCTCAAGGTCAAGACCAACACCTTTGCAGTGCACATCCCCTATGCCTCGTCGCCGCTGGCGATCCTGGCCATCCTGCAGGGTGACGTGCAGTTTGCCTGCGTGCCTGCGGTGGCGGTGATCCCGCAGGTCAAGGCCGGCAAGATGCGCACGCTGGCGGTGTCCACGGCCCAGCGCAGCCAGCTCACCCCCGAGATCCCGACCATGAAGGAAGCCGGCCTGCCTGAAATCGAAAACCTCGCCTGGATGGCCGTGATGGCCCCGGCCAGCACGCCAAACGACATCGTGCAGCGCATGAACCAGGAAATCAACGCGGTGTTGGCCATGCCGGACGTCAAAGCCAAGCTGCATGCCCAGTACATGGAACCCATCGGCGGCTCCGAGCAGGACCTGCAGCGCTTCATGCAGCAGGAACTGCGCGTGATGACGCCTGTCATCAAGCGCACCGGCATCTCGATCGAGTGATCATCGGGTGACAGCCCGATGATCACCCTGCGCATCCGGCGCAGTGTTGCCACACCGTCGCAGGTAGAGGACGCGCTGGCACGGCTCGAGCAGCAGCCCGGCATCTACTTCGGCGTCGATGCCGGCATCCCCGGCCTGCATCCGCTACAAGCCACCTTGCTGAGCAACCCGGCGCTGGCGCTGCGTCTGTCCGGCACGGGCCTGCGGGCCGAGGCTCTCACGGACTTTGGACACCAGCTGCTGGCGCTTCCCGCGCTCGCGGACTGGCGCGCGGGCCTGGCCAGCGGCCCGGCATTTGATCCCCTCACGGCGCTGCGCGGCTTCATGGGGTGTTTCGCGGCGTCGCCCGACGTGTTGCTGCTGGGCGCGATGCCGTTTGAGGCCCACCGATTGAACACGCCTGGCCCCGACAACACTGCGCTGGGCATCCTGTTTTTTGGCGAGCAGTTGTTCAGGCGCGACGTGACCGGCGCCTGGCAACTGCTGCAGTTCAGCCTCGATGGCGCGGCGCCGCCGGCAGCAGCGCCCCCGGCGCCGCCTGCAGCGGTTGCCGCGACAGCAGCCCCGGACCCGCAGGACGACCACCCACCCGGCGGCTACGCCGACATGGTGCGTCGGGCACTGGACCGCCTGAACGGCCCCGCGCTGGTATCGCTGACGCTGAGCCAGAGTTACCGCCGCCGCGTGCAGATGCCGGCCGTGCAGGCCTTTGAGCGCCTGCGCGCGGCCAACCCGGCGCCAGCCAGCTTTTTTGTCAACGACGGCAGCGGGCTGCGCCTGTTCGGCGCCTCCCCCGACCTGCAACTGGTGATCAGCGCAGGCCAGCTCCAGAGCCTGCCGGTGTGCGGCACGGTGGCGCGCCGACCTGGCGCGACCGGCGAAGCCGAATCGCTGCGTGAACTGCTCAATGAAGAGGTCGATGCTGCCTCGCTCGCGGTGTGCACCGACGCCTTGCGCAACGACCTCGCGCCGCTGTGTGAACCCGGCTCATTGCAGCTGCTGAACCGCCGTCACCCGATGTCGCTGGCCACGGTGGTGCATGCGGTGGACCGGCTGCAGGGCCGGTTGCGCGAAGGCGCCGATGCCTGGGACGCGATTGCTGCTACCGCCGCGCCGGTGATGGTGACCGGCACACCCCGCCAACAGGCGCTGCAGGCCATTGCCGAGCTCGAAGCCAGCCCGCGCGGCTGGTACGGCGGCCTGGTGGTGCAGGTCGCCAGCAACGGCGATGCGCTGGCCGGCACCATCCTGCGCGCCGCAGCGGTCCGGGATGGCGTGGCCGAGGTGCGCACCGGCGGCGACCTGATGGCCGACTCCTCGCCCGAGCGCGAGGAGCAGGAATCGCGGCTGAAGACGCGGTCGCTGTGGCGCGCTTTCGGTCTCGAAGCGGCGAGCGCTGGCGCCAGCGCCGCGCAGCAGGCGGCCCTGCCTGCCAGCGTTTGCCTGGTGGACACCCACGACCCTTTCGGCGCCGCCATGCGCGATTGCCTGCAGGGTCTGGGCCTGGCGCTGGACGAGGGCGCCGCCTGCACCGTCGTGGTCGGACCGGGCGAACTGCCGGCAAGCGCCAACCGGCAGTGCGTGGCCATCGGCGACGCGGCCCTTCTGCTGCTGCAGCAATCGGGTGTTGCGGTGCAGGCCATCCGCCCCGAGCAGGGTCGGGTCATCTCCTGCCGCGCAAGCGCCGAAGCGCCATGGGCCGACCCGGGTCGGTTTGTCGCTGCGCGCTATGCGAGTCTGGCGCTGGCGGCGGGAGAACTGCCCGCGGGCTGGCAGGTCTGGGTGCGCGACGACCGGGGCGAGCCGGTGGTCCTGGCCCACGCCGGCCGGCGGCTGGCGGCGCTGCTGTTCCGGCCGGACTCGCTGCTGTCGGAACCCCCAGCCCTGCAGGTGCTGGGCGCGGCGCTGGCATTCGTCTCGGCGGCAGCGCACGACATACGCCACTGATCGCGGCTATGCTTGCCGGGTGAGCGAATCGCCCCCCGCATCCCCCTCTTCTTCTGCGCCCAGACTGCGCCGCATTGCCCACCTCGACATGGACGCTTTTTTCGCGTCCATCGAGCTGCTGCGTTACCCGCAGCTCAAGGGCCTGCCGGTGGTCATCGGCGGCGGGCGTCGCAAGGTCGACGACGCGATACGCGCCGACCCGGAGCGCGCGCTGCGCTTCATTCCGGTCGACGAATTCCCGCGGCTCAAGGACTATGTGGGCCGCGGCGTCATCACCACCGCGACCTATGCCGCGCGCCAGTTCGGCGTCGGTTCGGCCATGGGCATGATGAAGGCCGCCAAGCTCTGTCCGCAGGCCATCGTGCTGCCGGTCGACTTTGACGAGGTGCGCAAATACTCGCGCCTGTTCAAAAGCACCATCCTGGAGATCGCGCCGCAGATGCAGGACCGCGGCGTGGACGAGGTCTACATCGACTTCACCGATGTGCCCGGTGGCCAGCGCGAGGGCGGGCGCGTGCTGGCGCGGCTGATCCAGAAGGCCATCTTCGAGGCCACCGGCCTGACCTGCTCGATCGGCGTCGCGCCGAATCGGCTGCTGGCCAAGATGGCCAGCGAATTCAACAAACCCAACGGCATCTCGATTGTTCACGAGGCCGATCTGCAACAAAAAATCTGGCCGCTCAATGTGCGCAAGATCAACGGCATCGGTCCCAAGGCCGGCGAGAAGCTTGCAAAGCTGGGCGTTCAAACCATCGGCGAGCTGGCCGCACAGGACCCGGCCTGGCTGGTCGACAATTTCGGCAAGGCCACCGGCGCCTGGATGCACGCCGTGGCCTGGGGCCGCGATGACAGCCCGGTGGTCACCGAGAGCGAACCGGTCAGCATGAGCCGCGAGACCACCTTCGAGCGCGACCTGCATGCGGTGCGCGACAAGGCGGCGCTGGGCGCCATTTTCACCGACCTGTGCACCCGCCTGGCCGACGATTTGCAGCGCAAGGGCTACGTCGCGAAAACCATAGGCATCAAGCTGCGCTATGACGATTTCAAAATCGCCACACGTGATCAGACGGCGGAGTCCTACACGGCCGACGCCAGAACCATCCGGAAAATAGCCGGACTGTGCCTGAAGCGCGTGCCGCTGCACCAGAAGCTGCGGCTGCTGGGCGTGCGGGCAGCCACGCTCGCGAAGGCCGGAGAAGAACCCCTTAGTGAACAAAAAAGACCTCCAGCCCATACCGGACATGGGCCAACAGCTCCTGAATTCATAGCAACTGACCAGCTTTTCTAGAACCACAGAATCACCATGCGCGGCCAGCCCTCTGCTTCCTCCCCTTCCGCCCCGCGCAGCCAGCCCCCGACTCCCACGCCGCCCGGCCTGGTCTATGTCAGCGACGACACACCGGGCTTCACACGGATCAAACGCGGCCAGCACTTTGCCTACCGCGACACCGAAGGCAAGCTGCTCAAGGACAAGGACGAGGTCCAGCGCATCCGCCAGCTCGCGATCCCGCCGGCCTACACGCGGGTCTGGATCTGCCCGCTGCACAACGGCCACCTGCAGGCCACCGGTCGCGATGCGCGCGGCCGCAAGCAATACCGCTACCACGCGGGCTGGCGCGAGCAGCGCGATGAAAGCAAGTTCGACCGCATGGAAGCCTTCGGTCAGGCCTTGCCGCGCATACGCGCGCGCGTCGCGCGTGACCTGCAGCCCCGGCGCGGCCAGCCGCTGGGTCGCACCCTGGTGCTGGCAACGCTGGTGCGGCTGCTGGACACCACCTTTTTGCGCGTCGGCAACGACGAATATGCGCGCGACAACGGCTCCTACGGCCTGACCACGCTGCGCAACCCGCATGCCGGGGTGCGCGGCAGCGTGCTGCAGCTGCGCTTTCGCGGCAAAAGCGGCGTGATGCAAAACGTCAGGCTCGACGACCCGAAAGTTGCCGCCGTGGTGCGCCGCTGCCAGCAGTTGCCGGGGCAGGAGCTGTTCCAGTATGAAGACGAAAACGGCCAGCCGCGCACACTGGGATCGAGTGAGGTCAATGACTACCTGGCCGAAATCAGCGGACCGCGCGGCAAGGGCGAAGGCGGCGAACGGTTCACTGCCAAGGATTTCCGCACCTGGCACGGCACGGTGCAGGCGCTGGAGTTGACACGTGTGGCCTGCAGCGCCAACGGAAGCACGCCGGCCAGCTACAGCGCCAAGGCCATCCTCGCCGAAGTCGCCGGCCTGCTGGGCAACACACCGGCGGTCTGCCGCAAGTCCTATATCCATCCGGCGGTGATGAGCCTGGGCGCCGAACTTTCCAAAGACGCCGAAACCATGGGCGTTATCTGGGACACGCTGGCGGCCGGAAAAAAGCCGCGCCGGCTTTACGCCGCCGAGGGCCGGCTGCTGGCCTTCCTGAAAAACCGGCGCAAGAAAGTGCGCCGCAAAACCTGATGCGCCAGACCCGGCTTATTTGAGCGTGGCCAGCCACGCAATCAGGTCGGCGCGCTCCTGCGGGTCATCAACCTGGAAACCCATGCGCTGGCCGGCGACCAGTTCTTCCGGATCCTCCAGCCAGGCATCAAGCGTCTGCGGGGTCCAGCGCAGGCGCGACTGCGCGAGCTCGGCCGAGTAGCTGTAACCCTTCAGGCTGCCAACACGGCGCCCCATCACGCCGCGGTGCGCGGGACCGATCTTGTTGGCATCCACCGCATGGCAGGCGGTGCAGCGCGCCTGGTACAAGGCCGCGCCGCGCTGCACATCGCCGGGCGGTGGCGTGCGCCACTCGCGTGCGCCCGTGGCCTGGGCCAGCGCAGCGCCGCCCGCCAGCAGGCCCGCCAGCCCCAGCAGCAGCCCGCCGGCAACGACGCTCGGGGTGGAATGAAAAAACATGCGGGGCGCTCCTGGGATGCGTGCCCGGGAAGGGCTGCGCTTTCCCCTTTACGTGGGCGGCGCGCTTTCGGATTCAGCCCGCTGCAGCGCGACAACACATGGCCGGCAAAATTTTTTCGCATGCGCCTGAATCCAGCCGGTCGGGGACTTCGTATCCATTCCGTACATCTGATTACATTTCCGCCCTTTTATTTTTTCCACCGGGACCGCCCCATGACACTCAAGTTCGCCCCCCACCTGATCGCCGCCTGCACTGCCCTGGTCTGCGCCAGTGCCAGCCTGAGCGCCCATGCCGATACCGGCAAATTGCTGCTGACCGGCGGCGTCAGCAGCATTGACGGTGCA
>PNNC01000083.1 GCA_013824015.1 Polaromonas sp. | reverse complement strand
CGTCTTTCAGGCCCACGCAGGCGGCGATGTCGCCGGCGCGGATTTCGCTGACTTCTTCGCGGTTGTTCGCGTGCATCTGCACGATACGGCCGATACGCTCTTTCTTGCCCTTGATCGGGTTGTAGACGCTGTCGCCCTTTTTCAGCACGCCGGAATACACACGCACGAAGGTGAGCTGGCCCACAAACGGGTCGGTCATCAGCTTGAAAGCAAGCGCGGAGAATTTCTCTTCGTCGTCAGCCTTGCGGGTGACAGGCGCCTCGTCCTCATCCATGCCCTTGACAGGCGGGATGTCGATCGGCGACGGCATGAACTCGATCACGGCGTCCAGCATGCGCTGCACGCCCTTGTTCTTGAACGCGGAGCCGCAATACATCGGCTGGATCTCGCTGGCGATGGTGCGCGTGCGGATGCCCAGCTTGATTTCCTCTTCGGTCAAATCACCTTCTTCAAGGTATTTGTTCATGAACTCTTCCGATGCTTCGGCAGCAGCCTCGACCATCTTCTCGCGCCATTCCTTGGCCAGCTCGACGAGCTCGGCAGGGATGTCGCTGTAGGTGAACTTCATGCCCTGGGACGCTTCGTCCCAGATGATGGCCTTCATTTTCAGCAGGTCGACCACACCGGTGAAGTTTTCCTCGGCGCCGATGGGGATCACCATGGGCACAGGGCTGGCCTTCAGGCGCAGTTTCATCTGGTCCACGACCTTGAAGAAGTTGGCGCCAGTGCGGTCCATCTTGTTCACGAAGGCCAGACGTGGCACCTTGTACTTGTTGGCCTGGCGCCAGACGGTTTCCGACTGGGGCTGCACACCGCCCACGGCGCAATAGACCATGCAGGCGCCGTCAAGCACACGCATGGAACGCTCGACTTCAATCGTGAAGTCAACGTGGCCGGGGGTGTCAATAATGTTGATGCGGTGCTCAGGCAGGGACGTGTCCATGCCCTTCCAGAAGCAGGTGGTTGCAGCGGAAGTAATCGTGATGCCACGCTCCTGCTCCTGCTCCATCCAGTCCATGGTGGCAGCGCCGTCATGAACTTCACCGATCTTGTGGTTCACACCGGTGTAAAAGAGGATCCGCTCGGTGGTTGTGGTTTTGCCGGCGTCAATGTGCGCGGAAATACCAATGTTGCGGTAGTTTTGAATGGGGGTAGCGCGGGACATAAATTACTTTCAGTTCGAAAGACGAACAAAGACTCGTTGCTAAAACACTTTTCATGTTTTTTCTACGCGTCTGCCAGCTGCACGTTTTGCACGCAGCCGGCAGGAAATGGGGTTGTACCGGCAGGAATCAAGGCGCCTGGGCGCCGCTGACTCCAGCCGGCAACGCGTCAAATCCGCGCAGCAAACATGGCAACCGCTCTTAGAAGCGGAAGTGGCTGAAAGCCTTGTTGGCTTCGGCCATGCGGTGAACTTCGTCACGCTTTTTCATGGCGCCGCCACGGCCTTCGGTGGCCTCCATCAGCTCGTTGGCCAGACGCAGAGACATGGACTTCTCGCCGCGCTTCTTGGCGGCTTCTTTCAGCCAGCGCATGGCCAGAGCCATGCGGCGGACCGGGCGCACTTCAACCGGCACCTGGTAGTTGGCACCGCCCACGCGGCGGGACTTCACTTCAACCATGGGCTTGATGTTGCCGATGGCCATGTGGAAGGCCTCCAGCGGATCTTTGCCCGGGTTCTTTTTCTCGATGAAGTCGAGCGCACCGTAAATGATGCGTTCTGCGACGGCTTTCTTGCCGCCTTGCATGATCACGTTCATGAATTTGGCAAGGTCAACATTGCCGTATTTCGGATCAGGAAGAATTTCACGTTTAGGGACTTCGCGACGACGTGGCATTTTTTCACCTCTTTGCTTCAGTTGGCACTGCCGTTTCGGGCCATGCCGCGAGGGTTATCAAAACCCTCACTTACTCGACCGGCGCAACAATTTGCACTTGGGTCACTTCGTTTCAACCACCTGCCAGGACGATTGAAACACCTTGTTTTGAAGACGTTGTGACAACTTCTTCTGGCGCAGAGAACTTGCCCCGAGCCATTTGGACTTTCAGCTGGAGGGCTTACTTGGCCTTTGGTTTTTTCGCGCCGTACTTGGAACGCGACTGCTTGCGGTCTTTCACGCCCTGCAGATCGAGCGAACCACGGACGATGTGGTAACGCACACCGGGCAAGTCCTTGACACGACCGCCGCGAACCAGCACGACGCTGTGTTCCTGCAGGTTGTGGCCTTCGCCGCCGATGTAGGAAATGATTTCAAATCCGTTGGTCAGGCGCACCTTGGCGACCTTACGCAGAGCGGAGTTTGGCTTCTTGGGCGTCGTGGTGTACACACGGGTGCACACACCGCGGCGCTGCGGAGAGTTTTCCATCGCAGGGCTCTTGGACTTGATCTTTTCGACCTCGCGCCCCTGACGGACTAGCTGATTAATGGTTGGCATGTAAAACGTCCCTAAACGTCTGATTTCTGACTTGACTAAATACGTGAATATTTACGTGAAAACGAGAATCTCCCCGGAATTTCCGGAAAAGCCCTCGAGTGTAGCAGTTTGGGCGCCCCGCCGCAAATCAGGGCGACCGTGGTCCGCCGCCAGGGCGCCCGACCAGGCCTGAAAACCGCCCCCGGACGGCTTTATTTGATCCAGAGGCGGATCGAATCCCAGGCCCGGCCCAGCACGCCGGCCTCCTCGACCGCTTCGAGTGCCAGCAGCGGAATGTCCGCCACCGGCTGGCCCGCACCGGTACTGACTTTCAGCGTGCCGACCGCCTGGCCTTTGACAAAAGGCGCCACCAGCGGATCCGGCCGGGCGACCTGGGTCTGCAGCTTGGCCGAACTGCCGGCAGGAATGGCCAGCACAATGGCCTGCGGCCGGCCCAGCTTGACGGTATTTGATTTGCCCTTCCAGACACTGGGCGAAGCCACCGGCTGGCCAGCGTCAAACAATTTGACGGCCTCAAACGCGGTGTAGCCCCAGTTCAGCAGTTTTTGCGATTCGTTGGCCCGGTCACTGTCGCTGGCGGCGCCCAGCACGATGGCCAGCAGGCGGCGGCTGCCGGGTGCGCCGGCAGCGCCCAGGTTCGGGAAGTCGCGTTTGGCGGTGGCAATCATGCAGTAACCGGCGGCGTTGGTGTGGCCGGTTTTCAGGCCGTCCACCGAGGGATCGCGGAACAGCAGGGTGTTGCGGTTGGTGTCATTGGCGGCCGGCGTGCCCGGATAACGGTACTTCTTGATCGCCGAGAAGCCCATATAGTCGGGGAAGTCCTGCATCAGGCGGATCGACAGGATGCTCAGGTCGCGCGCCGTGGTGGTGTGGCCGGGCTCGGTCAGGCCTTCCGGGTTTTTGTAACTGGTCGAATTCATGCCCAGCGCCTTGGCCTGCTGGTTCATCAATTTGACGAAATTCTCGGCGCTGCCGCCCACGCCCTCGGCCAGCGCCATGGTGGCGTCGTTGCCCGACTGGACAATCATGCCCTTGATCAGGTCTTCCACCGGCACCTGCATCTTGGGGTCGATGAACATGCGCGAACCGGGCATCTTCCAGGCCTTCTCGCTGACGCCGAAGGTCTGCTTGAGGTCGATTTTTTTGGACTTCAGCGCATCAAACACCAGGTATTCGGTCATCAGTTTGGTCAGCGAGGCCGGCTCGACCGGCGAATCGATGTCCTTGGCCGCCAGGATCTGGTTCGCTGTGACGTCCAGCAGCAGGTAGGAGCGGGCAGCCACTTCGGGCGGTTGCGGCATCTGGGCTTGTGCAGCCGGCAGAAAACACGCGAACGAAACAACAAGCAGGGAAGCGGCCAGACCGCGGAAAACTGGGGCAAAACGCATAGGGGACATGAGACCTGGAAATGGAGGGCGAAAGGAGGAAAAGCAGTCAGCGCAAGTGCCGCGCGACCAGACTTTTCAGCAGCGGCAATTGTCCATGAAAGAAATGCCCGCCACCGGGCACAACCGTAACAGGCAGTAGCTGGGGCCGGGCCCAGTCCATCACTGCCTGCAGCGGCACCGTGTCGTCCTGCTCGCCGTGGATCACCAGCGTCTGCTCATGCGCGGCCTCGGCAACAGGCGCCACCGCAAAACGGCTGGCCGCCGGCGCCACCAGCACCAGCTTGTCGATGGCACGCGCCGGCTGCAGGCGCGCAAACACCTGCGAGGTCACAAAACCGCCGAAGGAAAAGCCGGCCAGCGCCAGCGCGCCTTCGGGTGCGGCCTGCTGCACCACCGCCAGCATGTCCTCGACCTCGCCGCGGCCTTCGTCGTACACACCTTCACTGGCACCCACACCGCGAAAGTTGAAGCGAACCGCGGTCCAGCCGCTCTGGGTGAATGCGCGTGCCAGCGTCTGCACCACCTTGTTGTCCAGCGTGCCGCCGAACAGCGGGTGCGGATGCGCGATCACCGCGACGCCGCGCGAAATACCCGCGGGCGCGTCGAGGGCCATCTCGATGGCGCCGGCCGGGCCAGGGAATGTGCTTTTCTGGGTGTGGGCGTTCAAGAGGCAAGTTTCCTGGGTTTGAATGCTATCGAAGTTATAGCTGCTGGCGCCTGCCAGTCATGGGCTGGAGGCATGAATCATTGATGTTTTCGGTCGATACCGGAATCAGCGCCCGAGGTGCGCAGGCGTCAGCAGGCGCTCGACCACCTGGCCATTCTTGAGGTGCGACTCGACGATTTCGTCGATGTCATGCTCATCCACATAGCTGTACCAGACGGCTTCCGGGTAAACCACCGCCACCGGCCCGGCCGCGCAGCGGTCCAGGCAGCCGGCCTTGTTGACGCGCACCTGGCCCGGACCGGCCAGGCCGGCGGCCTTGACCTGCGCCTTGCAACGGTCAAAGCCCTGTTGGGCCCGGTGGTTGGCGCAACTGTCCTCGCCGTTCTCGCGCTGGTTCAGGCAGAAAAAGATGTGCCGCTGGTAATAGGAATCCGGGGATGCGGCGGCCGGGGCCGCGCCTGTCGCGCTGGTGGGGGTCATGCCCCGATTTTACTTTCACGCGCATCTCCGGACTTGCGCACGGACAAACGCACCAGCACGTAGGCCAGCGTCGCAAACGGCCAGAGCCAGCCCAGCCACTGGGCCAGCCCGTTGAAGCGCACAAACCGCCCCTGCTCCCAGATCTGCAGGGTCTCGGCAAAGTAGGGACCGGCCGGCGCCTGGTTCAGCAGCGACAGATGCACACACAGCGCCACCAGCAACACGGCGGCCGTGGCGCGGCGTGGCACCGGCAGCATCAGCAGGGCCAGCACGCCGCCCATGACCAGCCCCACCTGCACCGGCAGGTCCAGCCAGGACCAGGCATGGTCCGGACCATAACTGAGCGCCGCCGACAGGGCCGTGAGCGCGATGCCGGCGCTCAGCGCGCCCACCAGCACGACCGCACGCTGAGGCCAGGTGCGCACCACGCCATACGCCAGCAGGCAGGGAATCAGCGCGCCCAGCGCCACGCAGATCACCTCGGCGCCGGGCACCAGCGGCTGCAGCTCGATGTCGCGCACCGGCAGCCATTCGAGAAAAGGTGTGTCGGCCAGCATCTCGGCCAGCCAGTACTCCAGGCGCTCGATCACCTGGCCCAGGCCCAGCGGCACCGAGGCGGGAAACAGCAGCGCCACCGGCCACAGCGCCAGCAGCACCAGCGCGCCCCGCGCATCGCGCACAAACCAGCGCGCGCGCACCCGGCTCCAGCGCGCGATCGCGCCGGCTTTTTCCAGCAACCAGGCAGTGCAGGCGCCCAGCCAGGCGCCGGCGCTGTTCAGCGCAAAATCCACGTTCGAGGGAACGCGTGAAGGCAGGTAGCTCTGCAGCGTTTCCATGAGCAGCGACAAAACCGCCGCGCTGAGCACCGCCACGCTGACGGCCAGGCGCATGCGGCCGCTGCGCAGCGCCGCCAGCGCCAGCAGGAAACCCAGTGGCGCGTAGCCGGCCAGGTTGACGCCGACATCAAAACCGGTCCAGTAGCGCGGCAGCGGCGCCGTCAGGAAATTGAGCGGCGAGATGCCCTGGTTGCGCCACTCGGCAAACGGATAGAGGCTGGCGTAAACAATCAGACAAACCGTGGCCAGCGCCAGCGGCCAGCTGGCTGTTGGTTCACCCCTATCGTCTTCACTGCGCTTCGCTGCGTGTAATTCCTTTTCCCCTTCCAGGGGACGACGCCTCGCGCCCGGCGAAGCCGGTTCGCTCGTGTCTGCTGGTGAGGGCGGGGATGGCACGCTGGTTGCCATGGTGCTAGAACGGCTTGACGACGACCAGCACCACGGCGGCGAGCAGCAGCAGCACCGGCACTTCATTGAACCAGCGCCACCACACGTGGCTGCGCGTGTTGCGCTGTGCGACGAATTTTGCAAGGATGCGGCCGCAGGCGTGGTGGTAGCCGATCGCCAGCACCACCACCAGCAGCTTCGCGTGCATCCAGCCGTTGCCGGGGCCGCGGCCTATGCCGTAACCCAGCCACAGCCACAGCCCGAACACCAGCGCGGGCACGGCCAGCAAGGTGGTGAAGCGCAGCAGCTTGCGCGCCATCAGGATCAGGCGCTCGCGCTCGGCCACGCTCTCGGGCGGCACCATCGCGAGGTTCACAAAAATGCGCGGCAGATAGAACAGGCCTGCAAACCAGCTGGCGACAAAAACAATGTGAAGTGATTTGACCCAGAGCATGGGCGAAGTGTAGCCCGCATGCCTGCCTCGCCGCAGGCAAGCACAGGCCATGACCGACCTCGTACCCGCCACCACGCGCTAGAAAAAGAATCTGTTCATCGGTGAACACACGGGCAGACTATCCGGCAAGCCGCTTGTCATGCGTGGCAGCCTTCGGTAAGATTCCCCGGTGTCGTTACCTTTTGGTGGCGACATCCCGCTTTTCCTCCCTGAGCGGGTGCCTTGAAGTGTCACAGCAAAAAGGCTTCCAGGCCCGGCTGACCCAGTGTCATCCGGGCATTTTTTTGTCCGCAGCGCAGCTGACCGCAGAGCCGGCGCGCCCGATGGGGCGGCAGCCTGCGCCCTCACCAGACAGCGGCATGGCAGAATTTGCCAATGACTGCTTTCGCCCCCTATCCCTCCGGCCGGCCGCGCCGCCTGCGCCGCGACAGCTTCACGCGCAACCTGGTGCGTGAAAACACACTCAGCGCCCACGACCTGATCTATCCGGTGTTTGTCACCGACGGCACGAAGCGCCGCGAAGCCGTGTCGTCCATGCCCGGCGTCGAACGCCTGAGCCTGGACCTGCTGCTGCCGGTCGCCGAGGAGTGTGTGCAGCTCGGCATCCCGGTGATGGCGCTGTTCCCGGTGATCGACGCCTCGCTCAAGACCTACGACGGCAAGGAAGCGCTGAACCCGGACGGCCTGGTGCCGCGTGTGGTGCGTGAACTGAAGAAACGTTTTCCCGAACTCGGCGTGATGACCGATGTGGCGCTCGACCCTTTCACCAGCCACGGCCAGGACGGCCTGCCCGACAAGGCCACCGGCTACATCCTCAACGACGAAACGATTGAGCTGCTGGTGGGACAGGCGCTGGCCCAGGCCGAAGCCGGCGTGGACATCGTCGCGCCCAGCGACATGATGGACGGCCGCATCGGCGCGATCCGCAACGCGCTGGAGTCGCGCAAGCTGATCCACACCCGCATCATGGCCTACAGCGCCAAGTACGCGAGCGCCTTCTACGGGCCCTTCCGCGATGCGGTGGGCTCCGCCGGCAACCTCGGCAAGGCCGACAAAAAGGTCTACCAGATGGACCCGGGCAACAGCAACGAAGCGTTGCGCGAAGTGGCCATGGACATCGCCGAAGGCGCCGACATGGTGATGGTCAAGCCCGGCATGCCTTACCTCGACGTGGTGCGCCGCGTGAAGGACGAGTTCGGCGTGCCCACCTTTGCCTACCAGGTCAGCGGCGAATACGCGATGCTGAAGGCAGCGGCACAGAACGGCTGGCTGGACCACGACGCGGTGATGATGGAAAGCCTGCTGGCCTTCAAGCGTGCCGGCGCCGACGGCGTGCTCAGCTACTTCGCCGTCGCCGCCGCCCGGTTGCTACAAAAAACATAGCTGAAGGCCCATGACTGACATGGGCCAGAGGCCGATTTGACTTGAAACCGGACAAACACCGTGCAAATTGTTGAATTTACCGCCGACAGCCTGCGTTTTTCCGACGCCCTGCCCCCCAAGGCGCCGGCCGATGGTTTTGTCTGGGTGTTTGTCGACCGCGAGGAGTTCACCACCCACCAGCCGCTGCTGCAGCAGGCGGCGCAGCAACTCGGTGGTTCGGCGCTGCTGGACCTGCACTGCCAGGACCTGGGCAACGCCATCCACCCGTCGCATTACGACTTCACCTCGATCTACGACCTGGTGATTTTCCGGCGCCTGGCCACACCGGTCGAAACGCGCAACGAAGTCGAGCATGAGGCTGCGATCGAGGCCTACCACGGCCAGGGCGGCCAGCCGCGCAGCAAGCCGCGCGGCGGCCTGCCGGCCTTCAACCGCATCAGTTCGCGCGCCGTCGGTTTTGTGGTGTTCGATCGCCTGCTGATCAGCGTGCACCCGCGCGGCTGCTACACCGCCAAAAGTTTCATCGAACGCTCGCTGACCGACGCCAAGTTCAGCGTGGACGCGGTGTCGGCGCGCAGCCGCATTCCGTCCAGTCCGGCCGACCTGGTGCTGCGCATGGTCAACGCCATGGTCGACAGCTACCTCGACGTGCGCAAGGAGCTGACCAAGCAGCTCGAGCACTGGCAGGCCGAGCTGCTCAAGCCGAATTCGCGTTTCATCAACTGGGGCTCGCTGATGGGCGCGCGCAGCCAGCTGCATGTGCTGGAGGACCTGTGCGACGAGCAGCACGACGCGATGCAGGAATGGCTGGACTCCCTGCGCGAGCAGCCGATGTCGTCGTTTGCCGCCGACGCCCAGCTCGCGCAGACGCGCCGCGACCAGATGGTGGCGCGCGCGCGCGATGTGATCGAGCATATCCAGCGCGTGGTGCACCACGCCCGCCGGCTCGAGCAGTCGGCCGAAACCGTGGTGCAGATCCACTTCAGCGCGCAAAGCAACCGCACCAACGACATCATGCGCACGCTGACCGCGCTGACCGCGATCTTCCTGCCGCTGAACCTGATCGCCGGCATCTTCGGCATGAACTTCGAGTTCATCCCGCTGCTGCACCTGCCCAGCGGCTTCTGGTGGGCCATGGGGTCGATGGCCTTCGTCGCATTGGCGCTCGGCGTGGTATTCTGGCGCAAGGACTATCTGGCGCGCACCCGGCGCTGAGCGCGGCGGCCAGGCAGGTCATGGCGGTACCGGCACCCCCTGTCCACACTGGCTGCGCCGGCTGGAGCTTGCCGCGGGAAAGCTGGCCGGCATTTCCCGAGACCGGCACCCACCTTCAGCGTTACGCCGGGCGGTTCAAGGCCGCGGAAATCAACTCCTCGTTTTACCGCCCGCACCAGCCGGCGACCTATGAACGCTGGGCCGGCAGTGTGCCACCGGGCTTCCGTTTTTCGGTCAAGCTGCCCAAAACCATCACGCATGAAAAGCGCTTGCGCGACTGCGACGGCCTGCTGCACGCCTTCCTGGCGCAGGTCAGCGGCCTGGGCGACAAGCTCGGTTGCCTGCTGGTGCAGTTGCCGCCCAGCCTGGCGTTTGAGGCAAACACGGCCAGTGCATTTTTCAGGAGATTGCGCGCGCAACATGCGGGGCCGGTCGCGCTGGAGCCGCGCCACCTCACCTGGTTCACACCGCAAGTGGATGCCACCCTCGCCAAGTGGCGTGTTGGCCGCGTGCTGGCCGACCCGGTGCGGCACGACGCAGGCCGTGCGCCGGGCGGCTGGCCCGGCCTGGTCTATGTGCGGCTGCACGGCTCGCCGCGCGTGTATTACGCCTCGTACGACAGCGCCACGCTGCAGGCACTGGCGCTGAAACTGCGGGAAAGCGCCGGCGGCGGCGCGAACGTCTGGTGCATCTTCGACAACACCGCGGCGGGCGCAGCGGTCGGCAATGCACTGGATCTCCAGGCCCTGCTGGGCGGCTAGACAAACGGCCGCGTCAGGCTCTCCGCCGCCAGCACGCGCTGAACCGCCGGCCTGGCCAGCATGCGCTGCAAATAAGGGCCCAGTTGCGGCCGGGTGCGGGCCGCGGGCGAGGCGAAGTTGCGTGTCCAGCGGCACAGGGTGAACACATAGGCGTCAAGCAGGCTGTAGGCTTCGCCGGCAAACCAGGGGCCGCCGCACCTGGCCAGTTCGGCGTCGAGCTGGTCCAGCATGCCGCCGATCCTGATCTCGGCCTGCGCCTTGACCTCGGCCGCGCCGGCAGCATTGCCCGGCGCCACCGAACGCTCCGGATAAAAATAGACAATCAGCGTGGCCTGCAGGGTGTTGGTCAGCCACATCAGCCACTTGTAGCCATGCGCGCGTTCGACACTGCCCAGCGGCGGCGCCAGCCCGGCCTCGGGGTGTGTGTCGCTGAGGTGCAGGCAGATGGCCGCGGTTTCATACAGCACCAGATCACCGTCCACCAGGGTCGGGATCAGCCCGTTCGGGTTGAGCCGGAGGTAGTCCGGCGCCTTGTGGGCATTTTGCATGCGGTCCACCAGCACGCGCTGGTAAGGAACGCCGATTTCTTCGAGCACGATGTGCGGCACCATGGCCGCGGTGCTCGGGTAATAGTGCAGATGGATCATGGCTCCTTGACACCGAAAACGGCGGCGCCATTGCCCCAGCCGATGCCGCGCGCGACATCGGGCGGCAGGTCGCCGAGCCAGACGCGGTAGCCCTTCATCAGGTCGTCGTAATACTGCCAGCGCTGGTTGACCCAGGTGTCCGAGCCGATCATGAAACGTGTCGGGTACCTGAGCAGCAAGGCGCGCCACTCGGGGCACAGCTTGCCGGCATCACAGGTCAGGCCGGGACGGTAAGACAGCTCGCCCATCAGCGTCGGGTAACGCGCAAACAGCGCATCCACCCGCGCCGCCGGTGCGCCGCTGATGCCGGTGTGGGCCCAGATCAGCCGCGCTTTCGGCGCATGCGCCATCAGCAGGTCGATGGCAACGTCGTCCACATGCGCGAGGATGGCCAGATTGTTCTTCTCGGCAAACTGCATCAGCTTTTTCGCGACCGGCCCGTTGGCGTTGGCGCTGTCATACAGATGGAACTCGCCGATGCCCTTGTACGGCCCGGCCTGGGCGCCGCTCACGCCGCGCGCGAACTCGGCCTGCACCATCTCGTAAATGGTTTCGTCGCGGAACCAGTTGTCGTAATCGGCGCGGTTGCGGTAAAGGCGGATAAAGGGCACGACAGTGACGCCGGCCTGTTTTGTTTCGGCCATGGACGCCAGCGCCCGGGTGCCGTCGTTGGGCCGCGAGTTGGCGACGATGGCGCGCACGCCGTTGCGTTTCATGCGCGCCAGCACATCGTCCGGCCCGTGTGGCCCGGCCCGGCCATCCCAGGCCTCGACGTTGTAGTGCAGGTGCGCGTCGAACAGCGGTCCGCTGTAGTCGGCGGCCTGCGCCAGCGCCGAAGCCGCTACCAAAACAGTAGCAACTTGCGCACGCCACATAAGGGCTGAAGGCCTGAATGATCTGAAATGCGCGCGGGAGAACATGGTCAGCCCAGGTGTTTGGCGAAGAAGTCCAGCGTGCGCTGTTTCGCCAGCCTGGCGGCCGCCTCGTTGTACGAGCCGCGCTGGTCGCAGTTGAAGCCGTGGTTGGCCTCGTACACAAACACCTCGACGCCGGGCTGGGCCTTTTTGAAGGCCTCGACGGTGTCCAGCGGAATCCAGTGGTCCTGGTTGCCGAAGTGGGCCAGCACCGGGCAGGCCGGCTGGCGCGCCGGCTCGTCGCCGGCCGTCATGCCGCCGCCGTAATAAGGCACGGCCGCCGACAGCCCCGACAGCGTGCAGGCCGCGCGCCAGGTCAGCAGGCCGCCCCAGCAGAAACCGACGATGCCGACCTTGCCGCCCGAGGTCTGCGCCGCATGGTTGATCGCCGCCTGGATGTCCTGCAGCACGCCCGGCGCCGGCAAGGCCTCGACCGCGCCCTTGAGTGCAAAGCCGGCGTTCATGTCGGCCTCGGTGTAGCCCATGTCGACGCCGGGTTTCACGCGGTGAAAGGTGGCCGGCGCCACCGCCAGGTAGCCGGCCGCGGCATACCCGTCGGCGACCGAGCGGATGTGCGAATTGACGCCGAAGATCTCCTGCAGCACCACGACGGCGCCCTTGGGCTTGCCGGCCGGTTCGGCCACATAGGCCGGAAAAACAAAGCCGTCGGCAGATTTGAGGTCGATGAAATTGGCCATGGGTGTCTCCTGTTTCAATGGATGGGTTGCAAATTAGGTGATGGCTGCCGGCAACATTCAGCCGCGCGCGAGCCTTCGCTCCAGGTAGTCCAGCCGGTCCTGGCCCCAGAAAATTTCGCCGTCGACGACATAGCTGGGCGCCCCAAACACACCGGCATCAATCGCCTGCTGCGTGTTCGCTTCATACCGTTGCTGGATCTCCGGCGTTTTCGATTGCGCCAGCCGGGCGGGATCGCCGCCAGCGGCCTGCAGGATCCCGGCCAGCACCTCATCGCTGGCGATGTCGCGCTCCTCAACCCAGACCGCGCGGAAAATCGCGCCGGCCAGCGCCAGGGCGGCGGCGCTGCCGTCCTGCTGGTCCACCGCGGTGATCAGGCGCGCTGCCGGGTCGCCGCCGACAGGGAAAAATTTGGGCTGGCGGTTCAGCGGCATCTGCAGGTGCTCGCTGAAACGCTGCAGTTCCACCAGCCGGTAGGCCTGGCGCTGTGGCGCACGCTGGCCCAGCGGCAGGCCGCCGGAAACCGGAAACACCTTGCCGAAATCCACCGGCAGCACCCGCACTGCCGCGCCGGCTGCCCCGGCCATGCGCACCAGACGCGCGTGGCCCAGGTAAGTCCAGGGGCTTTGCGGCGTGAAGTAGTAGTCGATGCTGATGCTCAAGGGGGTCTCCTGCGGGCGCTGTGGCCGATTGATGTACATTGATTTGGTCCCCGGTTGTAACCGGGATTGCCCTTTTTTGCTGGAGACCGGATTTGTCCAACGTTGCCCTGATCACCGGCGCCTCGCGCGGCATCGGCGCCGCCACCGCCTTGCTGGCCGCGCGCCAGGGTTACGCGGTCGCCGTCAACTACACGGCCAACTCGCTGGCCGCCGACGAGGTGGTGCGGCAGATCCGCCAGGCGGGCGGCACCGCGATCACGGTGCAGGCCGATGTGGCCGAGGAAAGCCAGGTGCTGGCCATGTTTGAAAAAGTCGATGCCAAACTGGGCCGGCTGACGGCACTGGTCAACAACGCCGGCGTGGTGGACCGCACCGAACGCGTGGACGGCATGAGTGTGGCGCGGCTCAAGCGCATGTTCGACATCAACGTGATCGGCACCATGGTCTGCGCGCGCGAGGCGGTCAAGCGCATGAGCACACGCTACGGCGGCGCGGGCGGCGCGATTGTCAACGTCTCCAGCGTCGCGTCGCGCCTGGGTTCGCCGGCCCAGTATGTGGACTATGCGGCGGCCAAGGGCGCGGTCGACGTTTTCACCATCGGCCTGGCCAAAGAGGTGGCGGCCGAAGGCATCCGTGTCAACGCGGTGCGGCCCGGCATCATAGACACCGGGATCCACGCCTCGGGCGGCCTGCCGGACCGCGCGCGCGACCTGTCGCCGCAAATTCCGATGCAACGGCCAGGCACGGCTGAGGAAATCGCGCAAAGCATCGTCTGGCTGATGGGCAGCGAGTCCAGTTACACGACAGGCGCCTTGCTCGACGTCACGGGTGGCCGCTGATGGATGGGCTGGGCCAGTTTGTCATTGCGGACTTGATCCGCAATCCATGCCGCGAACAAGTCGCTGTGGCTCACGAAGCATGGATCCCGGATCAAGTCCGGGATGACGGTCAAAGGGAGGGAAAGTAAGTTGGACTTCAAACCGCTTGTCACGCTGCTGGCCATCGTCAACCCGCTGGCCATCGTGCCCTTCTTCATCCACTACACGCGCGATTTTTCGCCGGAGCAGCGGCGACGCACCGTCATCAACGCCGCCTTCACCGCCTTCCTGGTGATCGCCACCAGCGCGCTGCTGGGCCTGCAGATCCTGGAATTTTTCAGCATCTCGCTGGCCAGCTTCCAGGTCGGTGGCGGCATGCTGCTGCTGATCAGTTCCATGAACATGCTCAACGCGCAGCCGGCCGAGGTCAAGGCGCAGACCCACGAACTCGAGGACGGCGCCGAGAAAGCCGCGATGGGCGCCAGCATTGCCGTGGTGCCGCTGACGATCCCGCTGCTGACCGGCCCGGCCACCATGTCCACCGTGGTGATTTATGCCGAGAAAGCGCAGAACGTGCTGCAACTGGTGACGCTGGTCGGTTACGGCGTGGTGATCGGCCTGGCGACCGCGGTGTGTTTTGCGCTGGCCGACCCGATTGCGCGCGTGCTCGGAAAAACCGGCATCAACGTGATGACCCGCCTGATGGGCCTGATCCTGGCGGCGCTGGCGATCGAGGTGATGACCGGCGGACTGCTCAAGCTGTTTCCGGTGTTGGGCCGGAGTTTGTGATGCGCGGGGTCATCTTCTTTCTGGTGTTCGCCTGCGCCCAGGCCTGTGCGGCGGTTCTTCTGGACGAGGACCTGGTCACGCTTCACATCCTGGCAAGTGTGGCGTCGGGCGAAGCCAAACGCTGTGCGGACATGACGCCCTCCGCCATCGAGTCTCCGCAAACATCCCTGGCCAGGCTGCGGGCCAATCACGCGCCCCTGCTTGAAAAGGGAAGGCAAGTCGTTTCCAGCTGGACACCAGAGCAGCAAAAAATGGCGGTTCAGATGGCGCAGGTGATGGGGGAACAGCTGAAACAAATGTCTTCCGGCACAGCAGAAAGACAGGTCGCCGCTTGCGCAGAAATGTCCCGCTGGCTCGCGCACCGGGCGTCGGCGTCCGAAACGGCTATGGCCCATGAAGAAATGAACAGTGAAGTGGAGAGATTTTTTCCGGGGCGGCCCGACGCTTGCCACGCATTGGCCCGGTCCGTGGAAAATGCCGCCCGGGAGTTCCTCGCCAGCCTGCAGACCGTCCGGCCTCGCGAACCCGATCTCACGAAAACATTGCGTTCCCTCGATGACACAACGCAAGCCGCACCGAGATGCGAAGGTCTGCGCCAGCGTGCGGTGCGCCGCCAAATCGATTTCCCGGACGGATTCAATGAGATGAGCGCGCTTGCTACCGCGATTTCCCAAGCCAGCGTCCTGAACTTCATCACGGAGGAGGAAAACCGGGCGAAGGAACTGGCGACCGCCTATCTCGCCAGAATCCGGGCGAAATAAGGTCCGCTGCGCCGCCCTTCCGGGCATGTCCTGCCTCCGCGACCAAAACGGGGGGGCGACCACAGGGATACGCCCGTGTGTCGGAAAGCGAAAACAGCTACTGCTTTTGCAGCATCTTGACCAGCCGGTTACTGGTATTGCGCAGCCGCTGGGCCAGCAACTGGGTGATCTTGACGACCAGCTTGGCGCCCACGCCGGGGTGCTGGCGGATCAGCTGGCCGATGGCGGCGCGGCTCAGCACGGCCGCTTCCACCGTGTCGATGGCGGTGCAGGTGGCATAACGCACATCGCGGTCGAACATCGACATCTCGCCCAGCGACGCGCCTTCGGTGGCGACGCCGAGGCGGGAAAACTCTTCCTGCGCCTGCTGCTCATCGTCGCCGGGCGGTGTGGCCTTGGTGACGTCCACCGTGCCGCTGAGCAGCAGCAGCAGCCAGTCCCCCTGGTCGCCTTCGCTGATCAGCACCTGGCCCGGCTGCGCGCGCACCAGCAGCATGGCTTCGCCCAGGGTGTCGAGCTCCTGCGGCGTGAAGTCTTCCAGCAGGGCCGAATGCTCGAGCAGGCCCGGTCCGCGCCCGGACATCTTCTGGCAGTTGCCGAGCAGCTCCAGCCCGGCCTGCTGCAGCTTCTGCTCCAGTGAGGCGGGCCCCGCGCCCGCTGCGGTCCCTTCGTCCCGGGCGGGTCGCCCGGCGCCAGGCCCGGGAGACGCGCCGCCGGCGGCGTCGGGATTCAGGGGGTCTGTTGCAGCCATGTCGCCAGCTCGTCAATGGCGGCGTCGGTCGCCGCGGTCAGTGCGCGCACGCCACCAGGGGCGTCGGCGCTGGGCGCGGGCCGCTGCACCGTCAGGCTGCGCTGGGCCAGCAGCTTTTCGCCGCTGGGCGTGGTTTCCACCAGCGTGGCGCGCAGCCGGATCAGGCCGACGCTGCTGCCGGGAGACGCAAAGTAATGGCTGAACTCGTCGAGCTCGAGCTGCAGCACCCGCGGCAACACGCCCTGGTTGACGCTGCGGTTCAGCGCCGGGCCTTCGCCGGCGTTGAGCACCGCGCGGCTCTGGCCCAGCGTATCGCGCAGGCGCTGGCGGATCAGCTGCGCCGGCGGCATGGTCCAGCGCGCCTGCGAGTAAGGCCGCAATTGCTGCGCGTCGTCATAGGCCAGCCGGTACAACACCGCCTGGTTGTCGAGCACGCCGCCCGGCGTGGTGATGTCGGCCAGCGCAATCGGTGCCAGCGGCGCCTGGCGCGTCGCCGGCAGCGGCGCCAGCGCGCCGGGACCGAAGTCGTAGAGCGAGGCGCGCACCGGCTTGTCGGGCAGGGCCGAACAGGCGCCGAGCAGCAGCACCGCCGACAACAGCATGCCCAATCGGCCGCCCGCCCATGTCCGGCGGTCCTGAGCAGCGACATGATTGATAGCAATTAAACGGTTCATGGTTTGGCTCCTGGAGCGGTAAAGCCTTTTTCGCCGGGACCCGGGGTCGGGGGGCCGTTGCCGAAAATCAGCGATTGCGGGTTGTCGTCCACCGCGTTGACGGTGCGCCGGAGCTGGCGCATGGCACGGGCGGTTTCCTC
>PNNC01000008.1 GCA_013824015.1 Polaromonas sp. | reverse complement strand
AGACCATCGGGTCGCCTTCTCTTTGCTTACTTTCTCTTGGCGAAGCAAGAGAAAGTGAGTCGCCCGCCGGGGCGAGACCCGGCTTGCTGGCAAACCAGGCTGTACGAGTGATCCAACATGGATCCCGGATCAAGTCCGGGATGACAAGCGGGTGAACTCAATTCCCGCTGCGGGGCACCGGCACAGCCGGCACCGAACGCGGCAGGAGAACCGTGAAGCGGGTGCCATCGGCCGCGCTGGAGGTGACGTCCAGGCTGCCGCCGTGGGCGCGGACAATTTCCTGGCAGATGAACAGGCCCAGGCCCAGCCCCGAACTTTCGCGACGCTCGCCCTGGCCCGGCGCCATGCCGCGGACCAGCGGCCTGAAGATCAGTTGCTGCTCCTGCGGTGGAATCGGTGTGCCTCGGTTGTGCACCGAAAAGGCCACGCCCCCGGCGTTTTCCCACAGCCGGACCGTCACCGGTTCGTCGGGTGCACCGTGGGTCAGGGCATTGGCCAGCAGGTTGGACAGCAGTTGCCCCATGCGGCCCTCGTCCCAGAAGCCCTTGAAGTCGCCAGAACTTTCCAGGCGCAGCAGGCTGCGCGGATAACGCACGCGGGTCTCCGCCAGCACCTTGGCGAACTGGTCGGCGAGGTCGCCGGGCACCGGCTTGATCGGCATCATGCCTTCCGACTGCACGCGCGTGAAGTCCACCACATGTTCAATCACGCTGTTGATGCGGACCACGCTGTTGATGATGGTTTCCGCCGCGCTGGCCGCCAGCTTGCCGGAGCGCACCAGGTATTGCGCCGACATGGAGATGGTGCCCAGCGGGTTGCGAATGTCGTGGCCCAGGATGCCGATGAACAGCTCGGTGGATTTGCGGGTCTGGTCGGTGTAACGCGCCACCGATTCGGCAATCGCCTGATCCATGGCTTCGTGGAAGCGCACCAGGTCCTCCATGTCGCGGGGCTGGTCCCGTCCGCCGCCCGCAGCGATCCACAGCCGGACCACACTGGTGCGGAAGGCCCGGTATTCGGTGATCATCGTGTCGATGGCAAAACCCGAGACCATGCGGGTGTCGGCATGGGTGCCGGCGGCGGCCTCCAGCTCTTCCGAAGCGCCTTCCTCCGCGTCCGGGGGCGCTTGCGGATTGCCGCCGGCCGGCGGGCGATCGAGTTCGTCGGCAATCGCCGCGAGGATCTCGCCAGCATGATCCCGCAGCGTGGCCGCGTCCATCATGCTGCCGTCCTGCACCAGGGTGGCGGCAAAGGCATCCCAGGCCGCAAGAATGTCCTGCGCGTTGCTGCGAAGGTGGGTGGAAAGTCGCATCGCGAGCCTTTGGTGAAACCGGTCGGGCAGCGGGGGCTGCTGGCCGGCAGAAGCCGGAAAACAAAAAACCCCCCGGTTGCCCGGAGGGTTTGTGGTCAGTGTCCCCTGGACGTGGTGTCGGCCATCAGGCCGCGCACTCCGGCGTCAACCGTGGTTGACGCCAGCGCGCACCGGGGGTGTCTGGACGGGCCGTGCCGATCAGCGGGCTGCAGCCTGGGCAGGCTCAGCCACATAGATCTCGACGCGGCGGTTCTTGGCGCGGCCTGCCTCGGTGCTGTTGTCGGCCACGGGCTGGCGTGAGCCGGCGCCGTCGGTGCCGACGCGGTTGGCGGCCACACCACGCTGCACCAGGTAGTTGCGCGTGCTGTTGGCGCGGTCCATGGACAGCGGGTTGTTGATGGCGTCGCTACCGGTGCTGTCGGTGTGGCCGATGATGGTCACGGTGGTCACCGGGTTCTGGTTCAGGCTGGTGGCGAACTGGTTCAGGATGGGCGCGAAGCTGGAATTGATGTCCGAACGGCCGGTGGCAAACGAGATGTCCGACGGGATGTCCAGCTTCAGGCGGTTGTCGGCGGTCTGGGTCACGGCCACGCCGGTACCGACGGTGGCTTGCTCCATGGCGGCCTTCTGTTGCTGCATGCGCTGCGACCACAGGTAACCACCACCGGCACCCACTGCGCCGCCGAGGACGGCGCCGGTGGCTGCACCCTTGGAGCCGCCGGTGGCCGCGCCGAGGACAGCGCCAGCCACAGCACCGATGCCGGCGCCTTTGGCCGTGCCCTGCTGGGTTTCGCTCATGTTGGCGCAACCGGTGAGGAACAGGGCGGCGCAAGTGAGGGTGGTAAGAGCTAATTTCATGGGGATTCTCCTGGGAAGTGTTTGAATGTTGAAAGCGCGCGGTAAGCCGCTTGCAGACCGATGTTAGGCCCGCGCGCCAGACCGGCCTGTAGGGTAAATGCCCGACACGCTGAGCGCCGCGGTCGTATCCGGTCCGCCCATTAAACTAGGCCGGTCCCCTCGCCCCTTTTTTCCACCTGTTTTGCATGGAACCCATGAACCTCATCCAACTCGGCAGCAGCGACCTGAAGGTCACCCCCATTTGCCTGGGCACCATGACCTTCGGTGAGCAGGTCGATGAGACCACCGCCCACGCCATTCTTGACCGCTCGCTCGAGCGCGGTGTCAATTTTCTCGATGCGGCGGAAATGTATTCGGTGCCGGCGCGCGCTGAAACCTTTGGCGCCACGGAAACCATCATCGGCAACTGGTTCGCCCGCCGGCCCGGCGCGCGCGACAAGATGGTGGTGGCCACCAAGGTCGCCGGCCCGGCGCGCGGCATGGACTGGATCCGCCAGGGCAGCCCGGACCTGACCGCCAAAGACATCGTGCAGGCCTGCGAAGACAGCCTCAAACGCATGCAGATCGAGACCATCGACCTGTACCAGATTCACTGGCCAGCGCGCCATGTGCCGGCTTTCGGCATCGTTTATTTCGACCCTGCCAGGGACAAGCCGGTCAGCAGCATCCAGCACCAGCTCGAGGCGCTCGATGGCCTGGTCAGGGCCGGCAAGGTGCGCGCCATCGGCCTGTCCAACGAAACACCGTACGGGGTGCACGAGTTTGTGCGCCTGGCCGACCAGCATGGCCTGGCCAAAGTGGCGACGGTGCAAAACCCGTTCTGCCTGATCAACCGCACCGTGGAAAACGGGCTGGATGAAAGTCTGCACCGGCTCGGTGTCTCGCTGCTGGCCTATTCGCCGCTGGGTTTCGGCCTGCTGACCGGCAAGTACGACAAAAGCGGGACCACCGGCCCGGACGCACCGGCCGAAGGGCGCATCGCCAAATTCGAAACTGTGCGCAAACAGCGCTGGGGCCGGCCCGAGGCGCTGGTGGCCGCGCGCCGCTACAACGCGCTGGCCCGCGAGCACGGTCTCACGCCCACGCAGCTCGCGCTGGCCTTCTGCTACACCAAGTGGCAGGTCGCCAGCACCATCATCGGCGTGACCTCGGTCGCCCAGCTCGACGACAACCTCGATGCCTGGGGAACCCAGCTGTCGCCGGAACTGCTGGCGGAGATCGACAAAATTCGCTGGGAATTGCGCGACCCGGCGCTGTAAATATGACTCCCCCCCGAAGCGCCTTCGGCGCCTCCCCCCAAAGGGGGGCGCCATCTGCGGCCCGGCAAAGCCGGTTCCGCGCTGGCACTTGAATGGATGTATCTCAGTGAGCAAAAAGGACCACGTTTCCGAAACCCCGGCCACGCAGATGTTGAAAGCTGCGGGAGTTGCTTTCACCGAGCACCCCTACGAGTACCTGGAGCACGGTGGCGCGCAGCACAGTGCCGAGGTGCTCGGTTTTGATCCCTTCACCGTCGTCAAGACGCTGGTGATGCAGGACCAGGACGCCAGACCGCTGCTGGTGCTGATGCACGGCAACCGCAAGGTCTCGACCAAAAACCTGGCGCGGCAGATCGGCGCCAAGTCGGTGGAACCCTGCAAGCCCGAGGTGGCCAATCGCCACAGCGGCTACCTGGTCGGCGGGACCTCGCCGTTCGGCACCCGCAAGACCATGCCGGTGTACATCGAGGAAAGTATCCTGGCCTTGCCAAAAATTGCGATCAACGGCGGCCGGCGCGGCTACCTCGTCGGCATCGCGCCGCAGGTCTGTGTGGACCTGCTGGGTGCAAAATCCGTCAACTGCGCACTTGTCGATCAATAAATAAATACAACACCGGAGAACCCATGGACTACCTCTATTCCGCCATTGCCGTCGTGGCCGCCTACCTGATGGGCTCGCTGTCCTTCGCGGTGATCGTCAGCAAGCTGATGGGGCTCAGCGATCCGCGCAGCTACGGCAGCAAAAATCCGGGCGCGACCAATGTGCTGCGCTCCGGCAACAAGGCGGCTGCCGTCGCCACGCTGGTGCTGGACGCGCTCAAGGGTTGGCTGCCGATGGCGCTGGTCGGCTGGTTCGGCCGCGACTACGGACTGCGCGAGGGCACGCTGGCCGCGGTCGGGCTGGCGGCCTTCATCGGCCACCTGTACCCGGTGTTTTTCAGATTCGAGGGGGGCAAGGGCGTGGCGACGGCCGCCGGGGTGCTGTTCGGTGTGCACTGGGTGCTGGGGCTGGCGACGCTGGCGACCTGGGTCATCGTCGCCTTCTTTTCGCGCTACTCGTCGCTGGCCTCGCTGGCCTGCGCGCTGTTTGCGCCCTGGTATTACCTGATCGGCGACCGTGCCTTCTGGTACGTCGACAAGACCATGGCACTGGCGATATTCGTGATGAGTGCGTTATTGGCTTTCCGCCACAAGGAAAACATCAACAAGCTGCTCCGCGGCGAGGAATCGAAGCTGGGCAGCAAGGCCAAACGCTAATAACGCCTGACCAGAATCATCTGCTCGTTTTCGCGCAGCATCTGGAAACGTGTCAGAAAGCTGTTGCCGAGCAGCATGTGGGACATGGGCTGTGGCGACACCACGGCTTCCACGTCATACACCTCGACATCGCCGACCCGTACCGAACTGAGCATGACCCGGTAACCCTGGGTCACGCCATTGGCCGTGCTCAGGCGCACCGGCTGCCCGTCCTTGTACTTGATGCCGGTGCGTTCGGCATCAGCCGCGCTCATCGCCACGCTGGTGGCGCCGGTGTCCACCATGAACTGCACCGCACGGCCGTTGATCTGTCCGGCGGTCAGGAAATGGCCGCCCGTGCCGGCGTTGAGCACAATGCGGTTGCCCTTGCCCGAAGCGCCGGCCTGTCCACCGGCGCCCGCGCCAACGCTGACCGGCGCATCGCCGACCCGCAGCGTGTGGCGCTTGCCGTTGAGCTCCAGCACGGCCTGGTCGCCGCCGGCTGAAATCACCTTGACGTTCATGTGGCTGTCGCCGGCCGCCACCGACTTGGGCGGCGCGCCGTTGACCACCAGCAGCGCCTTGTTGCCCAGCAGGCCGGCCAGCGCCACGCTTTGGGCGTGCGCCATGCTGGGAAGCCACGCCAGCGCCATGATCAGCAGACCGAGTTGAATATGCGCGGCCGCCGCGCCGGGCCGCCCCAAGCAAGGCCAGCCCCCTCGGGGGGTAGCGAACCACACGCAGTGGGGAGCGTGGGGGCTCATCTTCTAGTCCCTGAAGTTGTTGAAGCTCAAAGGCATGTCGGGCAGCTCGGCCTTGATCATGGCCATCGCCTCCTGCAGGTCGTCGCGGTTTTTGCCGGTGACCCGCACCGCGTCGCCCTGGATGGACGCCTGCACCTTGACCTTGCTGCCCTTGATCAGCTGCGAAATTTTCTTGGCCTGTTCGGTCTCGATGCCATTGCGCACCTTGGTGACCTGTTTGACCTTGTCGCCGCCGATTTTCTCGACCTTGCCGGCGTCGAAAAAACGCACATCGACGCCGCTTTTGGTGGCCTTGTTGCGCAGGATGTCGGTGATCTGGTCGATCTGGAAGTCGCTGTCACCGATCAGCGTAATTTCCTTGTCCTTGAGCTCGATGGCGGCCGCCGTGCCCTTGAAGTCAAACCGGGTGCCGATTTCCTTGGCGGTGTTTTCGACCGAATTCTTGACCTTGACCAGGTCGGCTTCGAGGACGGTGTCAAAAGAGGGCATGGTTTTGGCTTCTTTGCTGGCGTGAGGGAAGGTGTCCGGGTGAGACAATCCCCGGATGTTAGTCGAGAAAAACGTCCCCCTCCAGTTTTCCAACACCTTTGGCATCATGGCCAAGGCCCTGACGCTGGTGCGCATCACCGGCGAGCAGGATATCGCCGCCGTGCTGGCGGACCCGGCGCTGCGGGACGCGCCCAAGTTTGTGCTGGGCGGCGGCAGCAACATCGTGATCACCGGCGACGTCAGGCCGGTGGTGCTCAAGGTCGAGATCAAGGGCAAAAAGCTGGTCGGCGAGACCGCCAAAGCCTGGATTGTCGAGGCCGGCGCCGGTGAAAGCTGGCACGACATCGTCGACTGGACCGTGCACCAGGGCTACCCGGGACTGGAAAACCTGGCGCTGATTCCCGGCACCGTCGGCGGCTCGCCGGTGCAGAACATCGGCGCCTACGGCGTCGAGCTGCAGGACCGCTTCGAGTCGCTCGATGCGGTGGACCTGACCACCGGCAAGACCTTCACGCTGGACGCCGCGCAATGTGCGTTCGGCTACCGCGATTCGGTGTTCAAACACAGCAGCACCGGGCCCAACGGTCTCGGCCTGGCCGGCAAGGCGCTGATCACGCGGGTGCGTTTTGCGCTGCCCAAGGCCTGGAAGCCGGTGCTGGGTTATGCCGACCTCGAGAAAAAAATGGCGCTGATGCCAGGCGTCCAGCCCGATGCCTTGCAGATTTACGACTGGATTTGCGAGATCCGGCGCGCCAAGTTGCCGGACCCGCAGGTCATCGGCAACGCCGGCAGCTTTTTCAAGAACCCCACCGTGTCGCCCGAGCAGTGCGCCGACATCATCCAGCGCGAGCCGAAAATTGTGCATTACCAGCTCGACGACGGCTCGGTCAAACTCGCCGCCGGCTGGCTGATCGACGCCTGCGGCTGGAAGGGCAAAAGCATTGGCAACGCCGGTGTCTACGAGCGCCAGGCGCTGGTGCTGGTCAATCGCGGCGGCCGCGAGGACCCGGTCACCGGCGGCGAGGTCATGACCCTGGCCAAGGCGATCCAGACCAGCGTTTATGAGCGTTTCGGCATCCTGCTGGAGCCGGAGCCGGTGGTCGTCTAGGGCAGCGCGCCATGTCGCTGGTCCAGAGTGTCATGGGTGAGGCTTTCGGGCGGCTGGCGCCGTCGCTGCAACATTTCCA
Source organism: Polaromonas sp. (assembly GCA_013824015.1). Classification (GTDB taxonomy): domain Bacteria; phylum Pseudomonadota; class Gammaproteobacteria; order Burkholderiales; family Burkholderiaceae_C; genus Polaromonas. The sequence goes on along the minus strand of PNNC01000008.1, from coordinate 9,795 downwards.
CAGCCTGCAGGGGCGGGTGGCACTGGCGGGCCGGGTGCAGACAGAGGCACCCGCCACACGGATGGCGCGCTGGCTCGCGCGTGGCCTGGGTGCGCCGCACGAGGCCATGGACGGGGCGATCCGGTTTGAACTCGACGCCGGGGCGGCAGTTGAAACCTGGACCCGCCATTTCCCGCAACATCGGATGCGCTCGCAGCTGCGGCGCGCTGGCATCCACCTGGTCGAGGAATTGGGCGCGTTTCGCCTGTATTTCACGCTGGTCGAACAGGGCGCTGCGCTGCGCATGCAACTGGACGGACTGCGCTGCTTCGGTGTGCCGTGTCCGCGCTGGCTGCTGCCCGAGGTGCACGCCGTGGAAACCGGCAGCGACGGCCGGGTGTTGTTCGATGTCCGCGCAGCGCTGCCGGGTCTGGGCACGGTGTCGGCCTACCGCGGCCACCTCGTGTTGCCCGCAGAAGGGAGCCTGCCATGATTGTGGTGTTCGACGCGCAATGCCTGCTTTGCGACGGCTGGGTCAAGTTTCTGCTGCGCCATGACAAACATCAGCGCCTGCGTTTTGCGTCCATCCAGGGCGCCCAGGGGCAGGCCTTGCTGCAACGCGCCGGTCTGCAGGTCGAGGGCCTGCAGACCCTGCTGCTGGTGGATGGCGAGCGCAGCTGGCAACACACGGCCGCCATCCTGCGCATCCTGCATCAACTGGGCGGCTTCTGGCGCCTGGCCTGGCTGGGCTGGCTGGTGCCGGCGCCGATACGCGACGCGCTGTACCGCTGGCTGGCGCGCAACCGCTACCGCTGGTTCGGCCGCAGCGAAACCTGTTTGCTGCCACCGGCGGATGCGGCCTGGCGTTTTCTGGATTAGGCCGGCGCCTGAATTGCTATGTTATTCATAGCTGGACGCCCATGCGGGACAGGGGCTGAGGCCATTTTTTCCTTGCAGGGATCGGCCGGGCGCATGTGTCATCGCCATTTTTTTGGATAGCTGCTCACGCCCGGCCGGCGGGAGCTTCGGACACTTTTGATCCAGATCAGCCGACGACAAGTCCAGGCACGGGGACAGCAAGCAAGGCAGAAACACAAAAGCCCGCCAAGCTGTCACTCGGCGGGCTTTTTGAGGACTTTGGCAGTCGGCCTATTTGCCCAGCTTCAAAAAGTCATCGCCCTTGCCCAATTCCAGCAGCCCGGCGTTGGAATACACCTGCAGCTTGGCGCGCGTATCGGTGATGTCCAGATTGCGCATCGTCAGCTGGCCAATGCGGTCCAGCGGCGAGAACGGCGCGTCTTCGACTTTTTCCATGCTCAAACGCTCGGGCGCGTAGGTCAGGTTCGGTGATTCGGTGTTGAGCAGGCTGTAGTCATTGCCGCGGCGCAGTTCCAGCGTGACGGTGCCGGTGATCGCGCTGGCGATCCAGCGCTGGGCGGTTTCGCGCAGCATGATGGCCTGGCTGTCGAACCAGCGACCCTGGTACAGCAGGCGGCCGAGTTTGCGGCCGTTGTCACGGTACTGCTCGATGGTGTCTTCGTTGTGGATGCCGGTCACCAGGCGCTCGTAGGCGATGAACAGCAGCGCCAGGCCCGGGGCTTCGTAGATGCCGCGGCTCTTGGCTTCGATGATGCGGTTTTCGATCTGGTCGCTCATGCCCAGGCCGTGGCGGCCGCCGATTTCATTGGCCTTGAGGATCAGGCTGACCAGGTCGGGGTAGTGCACGCCGTTCAGCGCGACCGGGCGGCCTTCTTCAAAGCTCACGCTGACTTCTTCGGCCTTGACGACGCAGTCGTCTTTCCAGAACGGCACGCCCATGATGGGGTTGACGATCTTGATGCCGCTGTTCAGGTTTTCCAGGTCCTTGGCCTCGTGCGTCGCGCCCAGCATGTTGCTGTCGGTGCTGTAGGCTTTTTCGGCGCTCATCTTGTAGCCAAAGCCGTTGGCGGTCATGAAGGCGCTCATCTCGGAGCGGCCACCGAGTTCGTCGATGAACTGCTGGTCCAGCCAGGGTTTGTAGATCTTCAGCGCGGGGTTGGTCAGCAGGCCGTAGCGGTAAAAGCGCTCGATGTCGTTGCCCTTGAAGGTGGAACCGTCGCCCCAGATGTTGACATCGTCTTCCTTCATCGCGCTGACCAGCATGGTGCCGGTGACGGCGCGGCCCAGCGGCGTGGTGTTGAAGTAGGTGGAGCCGGCGGTGGTGATGTGGAAGGCGCCGGCCTGCAGCGCGGCAATGCCTTCAGCCGCCAGTTGCGGGCGGCAGTCAATCAGGCGCGCCTTGATGGCGCCGTATTCCATGGCCTTGCGCGGAATTTCGTCGTAATCGGCCTCGTCGGGCTGACCGAGGTTGGCGGTGTAGGCATAGGGCAGGGCGCCCTTCTGTTTCATCCACAAGAGCGCAGCGCTGGTGTCGAGGCCGCCCGAGAAGGCGATGCCGACCTTTTGGTTGGCGGGGATGTTTTGGAGGATGGTGGCCATGTTTTTTCTCAGTGCTGAAAATGATCTCGAGGGGCTTTTGAAAATTCGATGAGCGGGATGCAGTGCAAGGCGTACGGAACGCAGGACACCGGAATGCACTCAAGGTGCATGAGGATTCCGAGTACCGCACAACGCGGCAATGCGCCCGGTCGTTGGATTTGCAAAAGCTCCTCAGCCGAAGTGGCAGATGTAGTGATAGGCGGTGTCAACACGAATGTCGAAGCTCGAGTTGCCCGGCACGCTGAATTTTTCACCGACCGAGGATGTCACCCAGCTGTCGCTGCCGGCGAGTTTGTACTCGCAGGAACCGGCGACACACTCCATGATCTCGGGCGCGCCGGTGTTGAAGGTCAGAGTCGAAGGCAGCACCACGCCGACGGATTTTTTGGTTCCGTCGGCAAAGGTGATGCCGTGGCTCACACATTTGCCGTCGAAATAGACGTTGGCTTTTGTGGTGACGCTGATGTTGTCGATTTTTTCGGTGGTCATGGTGTGCTGGAAGGAAAGCGGGCGGAAACCGCCGGGATGGGGCCCGGCGTGCAAAACCGTCGATTTTAGGTCACCCGCGTGGCCCCGGCCGCTGCCGGCCTGAATCCGCCGGCCTGTTTCCGGCGTATAGGGAATACAGGACAATGGCGTCCATGAATGCAGAAAGCCCGGATACCCACTTGATCGCGCTCATTGACCGCGTTGCCCAGGCCGACGAATCGGCGCTCAGGGAGCTTTACGAACTGACCTCGTCCAAGCTTTACGGCGTGGCGGTGCGGGTGGTGAGCAACCGCAACTGGGCCGAGGATGTGTTGCAGGAGGCCTTCCTCAACATCTGGCGCATCGCGGGCGACTACAAGGCCACGCTGTCGCCGCCCATGGCCTGGATGTGCCTGATCGTGCGCAGCCGCGGGCTGGATTTCCTGCGCCGCCGCACCTCCGAACGGGCCGATGCGGCGCTGGAACTCGATGACGTGATGGCCGAGACGGTGGAGGGCGATTCGCCGAACCCGATGGACACCGCGCTGGCCGGCGAGCAGGCCTGGGCGCTGCACCAGTGCCTGAGCCAGCTCGACAACAAGCAGCGCGAGGTGGTGAGCCTGGCCTACATGCGCGACCTGAGCCACGGCGAGCTGGCCGAGCAGCTCAAGCTGCCGCTGGGCACGGTGAAGACCTGGATACGCCGGGGGCTGGAGCAGTTGCGCGGCTGCATGGCGCGTTTTGCATGAGCTGCAGGAACAGGATTTTGTTTGTTCCCGCCAATGGTGACGGGAAACTTCTGGAAGAAGGTTTGGTATGAATATCACGCGCAACCCCTCGCTGGTCGAGCAGCTGGCCGCCAGCTACGCGCTGGGCACGCTGCGCGGCGGCGCCCGCCGCCGTTTCGAGGCGCTGGCACGCAGCCATGCGTCGGTGCGGGCGGCCGCGCTGATCTGGCAGGGGCGCATGGCCTCGGTGGCCGAACTGCAGCCGCAGGCCGCGCCCAGCCCGGCGGTCTGGAAACGGATTGAAAACCTGGTCAACGCCGACAAGCAGGCCAAAGCCATGCAGGCGGCGCGCAACGCGCCGGCGGCGGCCGGCGGCGGCTGGTGGGCCAGCCTGGGCCTGTGGCGCGGCGCGACCGCCGCCGGCGCGATGGCCGCCGTGGTGGCGGTGGTCACCGGCCTGACCCTGAACACCGCGCTGAACGACCAGGTGCAGCAGCTCAGCGCGCGTCTGGCTGCCACGCCCGAAATCCAGTACGTGGCGGTGCTGGCCGACGACAAGTCGGCCCCGTCGGTGCTGGTCACCTACGACCCGAAACACAGCCAGCTCCAGCTCAAACATGTGGGCCAGTTCCACCCCTCGCCCGACAAGTCGCTGCAGCTCTGGGCGCTGCCGCAGGGCGGCGGTCCCAAGTCGCTGGGTGTGCTCGGCGAAGGCGCGGTGGTGCGCCTGCCGGCCGGCAGTGACGCGGTCAACCAGGTGCCGGCGCTGGCCATCAGCCTGGAACCCAAGGGCGGCGTCCCGGCAGGCAGCGGGCCCAGCGGGCCGGTGCTGTTCAAGGGCGCATTGATCCAGACCACGCTGTAAGGCGGACGGGGCTGGTTGTGGGCGCGCCAGGGGCAGCAGGAGCTTGAGCATGGGGCAGCGTCTCGCCGGGAACAACCGACCATGAGCGCGACCCCCGGGCTCACGCCGCAGCCGCTGCCGGCCGATGCGTCTGAGGCACAGGTCCAGGCCTGTCTGCAGCAGGCCCTGCTGCTCCAGCAGCAGGGACAGATCGACCAGGCCCGCGCGGTTTACGGTCAGATTCTCGAATGCCAGCCCGACAATTTTGATGCGCTCCAGTTGCTCGGCGCGGTGGAACTCGGACGGGGTGATCTGGCGCGTGCGGCCGAACTGCTGCGCCATGCCATCCGCAAGCTGCCCGGCCATGCGGGCGTTCACTACAACCTCGGTGTGGTGCTGACCGCGCTGGGCCAGGCGGAAGCGGCAGCCGAGAGTTACCTGCAGGCTGCCGTGCTGCAGCCGGACTTTGCCGACGCCCACTACTGCGCTGCCACCACGCTCAGTGGCCTGAAGCGCCACCAGGCCGCGATGGCCAGTCATGACCGCGCGGTGGCGCTGCGTCCGGAACACGCGGCGGCCTGGAACAACCGCGGCAATGCCCTGGCGGCGCTGGGGCAGCACCAGGCCGCGCTGGACAGCTACCGGCGCGCGATCGCAGCCGACGCCGGTTTTGCGGATGCCTGGAACAACCAGGGCAATGTGTTGCGGGAACTCCGGCGCAAGCCCGAAGCGCTGGCCAGCTACGAGCAGGCCATTGCGCTGCAGCCGGCGCTGGTCGAGCCCCATGCCAACCGCGGCCTGATGCTGCACGAGCTGGGGCAGTACGCGCAGGCCCTGCAAAGCCATCAGCGTGTGCTGGCCCTGCAGCCCGACCAGGCCGACGCCCATTTCAACTGCGGCAATGCCTTCAGCGCGATGAAGCAGTACGAGGCCGCCGTCGACAGTTTTGATCGCGCGCTGACCTTGCGGCCGGACCATGCCGTCGCCTGGTTCAACCGGGGCGTGGCGCTGGGTTTCCTGAAACGCCGGGAGGAGGCGCTGACCAGTTACGACACCAGCCTGACCTTGCGTCCGGCCCATCCCCCGGCCTGGAACAACCGCGGCCTGGTGCTGCGCGAGCTGGGCCGGCCTCGGGCGGCGCTGGAGAGTTTCGATGCCGCCCTGGCGATCCAGCCGGACAATGCCCAGGCGCTGAACAACCGCGGCCTGGCGCTGCGGGACCTGCTTGAGCATCAGGCCGCGCTGGCCTGTTTCGAGCGGGCGATAACGCTGCAGAACGATTACCCGGAAGCGCACAACAACCGGGGCGTGGCCCTGACCGACCTGGGCCGGCACGCGCTGGCGCCGGCAAGTTACCGGCGGGCCGTGGCCTTGCGGCCCGACTATGCGGAGGCGCACTGGAACCTGGCCTTGTGCGAGCTGCAGATGGGCCACTTTGAGCCGGGCTGGGCCGGTTATGAATGGCGCTGGAAACGCGAGGAACTGGCGGCGGGCTCGCTGCGGCCGTTCACGCAGCCGCTGTGGCTGGGCCGGCAGCCGCTGGCCGGCCAAACCATGCTGCTGCATGCGGAACAAGGCCTGGGCGACACCCTGCAGTTCTGCCGCTATGCCGCCCTCGTTCAGGCGCGTGGGGCCCGCGTGATCCTGGAAGTGCAAAAACCGCTGGTCCGGCTGCTGCAGGGCCTGGACGGCGTGGCCCAGGTGGTGGCCCGCGGCAGCGCCTTGCCGCCGTTTGACCTGCATTGCCCGCTGCTGAGCCTGCCGCTGGCTTTCGGCACCACGCTGGCCGACATGCCGCCGCCGGCCCGCCTTGCAGCGGATCCGGACAAGCGGGCCCGCTGGGCGGCGCGGCTGGGGGCGCGGCGGGGCAGCCGCATCGGGCTGGCATGGAGCGGCAGCACGACCCACGACAACGACATCAACCGCAGCATCGCGCTGGCCGATCTGCTCCGGCACCTGCCAGCCGGCCCGCAGTACGTGAGCCTGCAAAAGGAGGTCCGGGCGGCGGACCGGGCCGCGCTGGAGGCGCGTCCGGACATCCTGCATGTCGGCGAGGATCTCGAGGATTTCACGGACACCGCCGCCCTGTGCGAACTGATGGACGGCGTTGTCAGTGTCGACACCAGCGTCGCGCATCTCGCCGGCACACTGGGCCGCAGGCTGTGGCTGCTGCTGCCCTTCAACCCGGACTGGCGCTGGATGCTGGAGCGGACCGACAGCCCCTGGTACCCCGGCGCCCGCCTGTGCCGCCAGCCGGCCATCGGCGACTGGGACAGCGTGCTCAGCAGCCTGGGGCGCGAGATCGGCAAGCTCCGGGCGTAAAAAAACGGGGCAAGCCCCGTTGTCGGTTCGCCTTGCCGGCGCTTCAGCGCCAGTGGCGGTGACCGTGCCCGTGACCGCCGCGGCTGTAGCCGAAATTCAGCGACAGGCCGACCGGCGGGTAATACGGCCGCGAATAGTAGCCATAACCCGGGTAGACCACCGGCGCCTGTTGCACATACACCGGCTGGGTGTAGACCGGTTGCGAATACACCGGCTGGTTGTACACCGGCTGGCCATAAACCGGCTGGACCTGCTGGGTCGGGGCGAAGCCGGGCTGGACCTGGGCCTGAGGCGCAGGCATGGCGCCGACCGGCGTCACCTGCAGCCGCACATAGGGGCCGGGATCGCTGGGCATCTGGATGGTGTACTGCTTGTCGGCGTACTCATAGACCACGTTGTAGTGGGTGGTGCGGTTCTGGTAACTGGTCTGGGTGCCGCACTGCTGCACGTTCTGCACCTGGTTGCGGTTGCCTTCGATGTTGTTGCCGACAATCGCGCCGCCGACCAGGCCGATCATGGTGGCCAGCGCGCGACCGCCGCCGTCACCGATGGCATTGCCCATGGCGCCACCGGCCAGGGCGCCCATCGCAGCGCCGGCGCCGGACGGCGGGGATTGCATGACCATGGGCTGGGTGGTGCAGACCTGCTGCGGCACGGCGATTTGCTGCACCACCGGGGTGCTGGAGATGACGCGCGCCAGGATGTCCATGGCCGAGGCATTCACGGCAAACAGGCCGGAAGCGGCGGCCAGTGTCGACAAAACAAGTGATTTTTTCATGATTCGAACCCTTAAAGCCTGCTGGAAATGTCCGGAAGGGGCCCGCGACGGGCTGGCCAGATCAACAGCTTCCAGTTTAATGATTCAGAGCGCTTTTGGTGGACACAAGTTCAGGTAAATCACTGTAAAGCTGGCCAGCCGCTTGACGCGGTCCGCGTCAGCCCGGCGCGGTTCAGGCCAGTCCGGCCCAGGCCACCGGATCAAAACCCACGCTGATCTGCCCGTCGGGCCACTCGACCACCGGCCGCTTGATCACGCTGGCATGGGCCAACATCAGCGCCAGCGCGCCGGCGGCGTCGGTGGCGCCAGCCTGCACCGCCGGGTCCAGCTTGCGCCAGGTCGTGCCCTGGCGGTTCAGCAGCTTCTGCCAGCCGACCGCGCGCTCCCAGGCGGGCAGACGGGCAGCCGGCACCCCCAGCTTCTTGAAATCGTGGAATTCATGGGCCAGGCCCTGGGCTGTCAGCCAGGCGCGGGCTTTTTTGACGGTGTCGCAGTTGGAAATGCCGTAAACAGTGATCATCCGGCGATTTTCACACAATTTATGCATCAAATCAGGCCTCAGCCCATGACTGGCAAGCGCAAGCAGCTATGAAATTCATAGCGAAATCAGGCTTTCGCCGCGCGGGTTATCGCCGGGCGCGTGGCGGGGCAGGCGCCGCCTGCGGCGACAATAGCGCCCTCTATGGACAAGCTGAACACCCTGGACGACTGGCTCGCCTACTGCGAGCGCCTGCACCCCACCGCGATTGCGCTCGGCCTGGACCGCGTTCGCAGCGTGGCCCGGACCATGAACCTGTGCTTCGACTGCCCGGTGATCACCGTGGCCGGCACCAACGGCAAGGGCTCGAGCTGCGCGATGCTCGAAGCCATTCTGGGCCAGGCCGGTTACCGCACCGGGGTGTACACCTCGCCGCACCTGGTGCACTTCGAGGAGCGCTGCCGGGTGCGCGGCGAGATGGTGCAGGGCGCGGCGCTGCTGCCGCACTTCGAGCGGGTGCAGGCCGCGCGCGGCGACACCTCGCTGACCTATTTCGAGTTCACCATGCTGGCCATCTTCAGCCTGCTGGCCGAGGCCAGGCTGGATGTGGTGATCCTCGAGGTTGGCGTCGGCGGCCGGCTCGATTCGGTCAACATCATCGACGCCGACTGCGCGCTGATCACCAGCATCGACATCGACCACACCGAACTGCTGGGCAAGGACCGCGAGTCCATCGGTTTCGAGAAGGCCGGCATCATGCGCGCCGGCAAGCCGGTCGTGGTCGGCGACCCGGTGCCGCCGCAAAGTGTGCTGGACCATGCGGCCGAAGTGGGCGCTGACCTGTGGCGGCTGGGCCGCGACTTCAACTTTTCCGGCGACAAGCTGCAATGGGCCTGGGCAGGCCGGGGCAGGCGTTATGCGGGCCTGGCCTACCCGGCGCTGCGCGGCGCCAACCAGCTGGTCAATGCCTCCGGCGTGCTGGCGGCGCTGACGGCGCTGCGCGACCGGCTGCCGGTGACGGCGCAGGCGGTGCGCAACGGGCTGGGCATGGTCGAGCTGCCGGGCCGTTTCCAGATCATCTCCGGCCAGCCGACGCTGGTGCTGGATGTGGCGCACAACCCGCACTCGGTGGCGGCGCTGGCCGAAAACCTCGACGCCATGGGTTTTTATCGCTGCACCCACGCGGTGTTCGGCGCGATGGCCGACAAGGACCTGGCAGCCATGCTGCAGCGGGTCGGCCCCATGGTGGACCGCTGGTACTTCACCGATTTGCCGACGCCGCGCGCGGCCAGCGCTGCCGGTCTGATGGCGCGCTGGCAGGCCGGCAAGCCGCGTCCGGATGTGGCCGCGCAGGTGTTCGCCAGCCCGGTCCAGGCCCTGCAGGCGGCCGTGGCCGCCGCAGACCCCACTGATAGAATTGTGGTGTTCGGATCGTTCTACACGGTGGGGGCTGTGTTGAAAGAGGGCCTGCCCCGTCTTTTCGCCCCACACGCCATGCCAGGGCGTCCCGCCTCCTCATCCATCGACACCTAACGGATACCGCCACCACCATGCCGTTTTTCAACTTTCGCCGGGGCTCCTCCACCACCGCAGCCGGGGCGGCCGGCCCCGCCGAGAGTGTCGAAGCCATGCGCAAGCGCGCCAAACACCGGCTGATCGGTGCGGTGGTGCTGGTGCTGATCGGCGTGGTCGGTTTCCCGCTGCTGTTCGACACCCAGCC
>PNNC01000124.1 GCA_013824015.1 Polaromonas sp. | reverse complement strand
GCCCGAGCAGATCATCACCAGCGTGGGCGCGACCCATGCGCTGGACATCGTCAGCCGCACGCTGTTGCGCGCCGGCGACTGCGTGATGGTCGAGGAACCCGGCTGGGCGGTCGAGTTTGCGCGCCTCGATGCGCTGGGCATGCGCATCCTGCCGGTGCCGCGGCGCGCTGACGGCCCGGACCTCGAGGTGATGGCGCGTTATTGCGAGGCCCATGCGCCCAAGCTGTTTGTCAGCGTCAGCGTGTTCCACAACCCGACCGGATACTGCCTGAGCCCCGGCAGCGCGCACCGCGTGTTGCAACTGGCCAACCAGCACCACTTCCACATCGTCGAGGACGACACCTACAGCCACCTGGCGCCGGAACATGCGACGCGGCTGTGCGCGCTCGACGGCCTGCAGCGCACGATTTATGTCAGCGGTTTCGCCAAGATCCTGGCGCCCGGCTGGCGCGTCGGTTTTTTGGCGGCGCCGACCGACCTGGTGCAGCGCCTGCTCGACACCAAGCTGCTGGGCACGTTGACCACGCCGGCGCTGCTCGAAAAAGCGCTGGCCTGGTGTATCGACCAAGGGCAGTTGCGCCGCCATGCCGAGCGCATACGCACCCGGCTCGATGCGGCGCGCGCGCGCAGCGTCAAGCTGGCGCTGGCCCACGGTTGCAGCTTCGCAGCCGAGCCTGCGGGCCTGTTCGGCTGGGTCGATACCGGCGTGGACACCGACGCGCTGGCGCAGCGCATGCTCGACGAGGGTTACCTGATCGCGCCGGGCGCGCTGTTCCACGCGCTGCGCACGCCGACCACGCTGATGCGCATCAACTTCGCGACCACCCAGGAAGCGGCCTTCTGGAAGGTGTTCGCGCGTTTGCGCGACGCGATGTTGTGATGGCTGCTTGTTGCAAGCCTTTTCGGCCGCCAGCCCATGTCCGGCATGGGTCAATAGCTATTGAATGGATAGCATCGTGTGCCGGCAGGAGCGCCCCATGAGCGAAGAGACCCTGCCACCGGCACGCCGCAGCCGGCGCGGCAGCGGCGCCGTCACCCTGCACGACGTCGCGCGGCTTGCCGGTGTCGCGCCGATCACCGCCTCGCGTGCGCTGAACACGCCGGGCCAGGTCTCGGCCGAGCTGGTGCGGCGCGTGACGGAAGCCGTGGCCAGTACCGGTTATGTGCCGAACCGGGTGGCCGGCGGCCTGGCCTCGGCACGCAGCCGGCTGGTGGCGGCGCTGGTGCCGACGATTTCCGGGCCGGTGTTCCTGGGCACCGTGCGTGCGCTCAACGAAGCGCTGGTGGACCAGGGTTACCAGCTGATGCTGGGCCAGAGCGGCTACGCCGATTCGCGCGAGGATGATTTGCTGGACGCGCTGATCAGCCGGCGCCCGGACGGCATCGTGCTGACCGGCATCATGCATTCGCCGCTGGGGCGCCAGCGCCTGTTGGCGTCCGGCATCCCGGTAGTCGAAACCTGGGACCTGACGCCCACGCCGATCGACATGCTGGTGGGTTTTTCGCATGTGGACGTGGGCCGCGCGGTGGTCGATTTCCTCTATGCCAAAGGCCGGCGGCGCCTTGCCATGATCGCCGGTGACGACGAACGTTCGAAGCGGCGCCAGCAGGCTTTCCATGCCGCGGCGCAGGCGGCCGGGCTGCCGGCGGTGCCGGTGATCACCGTGCCGGCGCCGACCACGCTCAAGAGCGGGCGGGCTGCGCTGGCGCAGTTGTTGCAAACTTCGCCCGACATCGATGCGGTTTTTTGCAGCTCCGACCTGCTGGCCCTGGGTGTGATGACCGAGGCCCGGGTGCGCGGCGTGTCGGTGCCCGGGCAGCTCGCGGTGGTCGGCTTCGGCGATCTCGAATTTGCCGCCGATCTGGATCCCGCGCTGACCACGGTGCACATCGACAGCATGGCGATTGGCCGCCAGGCCGCGCAGTTCATCGTAGACCGCGCCGAGGGCCGCGAAGTGGCGCAGCGCGTGGTGGACGTGGGCTTTTCCATCGTTGACCGCGACAGCACCTGACCGTCCCCGAGCTGCATCGGGCAGGGCAAAACCTGCCATCACACCGGGTTTTCTGGCTTGACAAGAAGCGAGGTAGCGCTACCATTCATATTTGGTAGCGCTACCTTTTGGCTTTTTCCGCATTTCCTTTGTCCGTTCAGCCACCAACTCGCGCCCACGCAGCGCCACTTCAGGAGACATCCCCGTGAAAAAAATCCTCAGCACCCTTGCCATCGGCCTGCTTGCCAGCGCCGGTGTTTTTGCCCAGGCCTGGCCGACCAAAACCACCAGCATCGTGGTGCCCTTCCCGCCGGGCGGCTCCACCGACACCGTGGCCCGCGCCATCGCCACCCAGCTCAGCAGCAAGCTGGGCCAGCCCTTTGTGGTCGAGAACAAGGCCGGCGCCACCGGCACGATTGGCGCGACCCAGGTCAAACGCGCCGCCCCCGACGGCCACACCTTCCTGGTGACCTCGCTGGGCCCGCTGGTGATTGCGCCGCATTTGATCCGCGGCGTGCAATACGACGCGCTCAAGGATTTCGACACCATCACGGTCGCGGTGCAGGCGCCCAATGTGCTGGTGGTGCCAGCTTCATCGCCCTACAAAACCCTGGGCTCGGTGGTCGCCTACCAGAAGCTCAACCCCGGCAAGATGAGTTTTGCGTCCTCGGGCAATGGCTCCAGCGACCACCTGACGGCCGAACTGTTCTGGCAGCAGACCGGCACCAGCGGCACCCATGTGCCCTACAAGGGCGGCGCGCCGGCCATCACCGATTTGCTCGGCGGTCAGGTCGATGCGTCCTTCCAGAACATCAACGCGGTGATCCAGCACATCAAGTCCGGCAAGCTGCGGGCGTTGGCCATCACCTCCGCCAAACGCTCCACCCTGTTGCCCGATGTGCCCTCGCTGGAAGAATCCGGCCTCAAAGGCCTGGTGGTGTATTCCTGGCAGGCCGTGGTCGCGCCCAAGGGCCTGCCGGCCGACGTGCGCGCCAAAGCGCATTCGGCGATCGTCGCCGCGCTCAACGACCCTCAGATCAAGCAGCAGTTTGTATCGGTCGGTTTTGAAATCGTGGCCAATACCCCGGCACAATTTGCGAGCTTCCAGCAGCAGGAATTCGCGCGCTGGAAAAAAGTGATTGAGACCGGAAAAATAAGCATCGACTGACATGAAGCGGATTGACTGAAGAACATGCCCCAGACCTCCACCCCCCGCATCACCGACCTGCGTGTGATCCCCGTCGCTGGCCGTGACGGCATGTTGCTGAACCTCAGCGGCGCGCATGGCCCTTTTTTCACGCGCAACCTGCTGATCCTGACTGACAGCGCCGGCCGCACCGGTGTCGGCGAGGTGCCCGGCGGTGAAAAAATCCGCCAGACGCTGGAAGACGCGCGTCCGCTGGTGGTCGGCCAGGCGATTGGTTCGCACCAGCAGGTGCTGCAAACCGTGCAACGCCAGTTTGCCGACCGTGATGCCGGCGGCCGTGGCCTGCAGACGTTTGACCTGCGTACCACCATCCATGCCGTGACGGCGATCGAGTCGGCGCTGCTCGACCTGCTGGGACAACATCTGGAGGTGCCGGTGGCGGCGCTGCTCGGCGAAGGCCAGCAGCGCGAGGCGGTCGAGATGCTGGGCTATTTGTTCTTTGTCGGCGACAAGACCAAAACAAACCTGCCGTATGCCAGCGAGCCGGATGCGGCCGATGCGTGGTCGCGTGTGCGCCACGAGGAAGCCGTGACGCCCGAGGCCATCGTGCGCCAGGCCGAGGCCGCGCATCAACGTTACGGCTTCAACGACTTCAAGCTCAAGGGCGGCGTGTTGCGCGGCGAGCAAGAAGTCGAGGCGATCCGCGCGCTGCACGAGCGTTTTCCGAAAGCACGTGTCACGCTGGACCCGAATGGCGGCTGGCTGCTCAAAGACGCGATCCGCCTGATGCGCGACATGCGCGGCGTGGTGGCTTATGCCGAAGATCCCTGCGGCGCCGAAGAAGGTTTTTCCGGGCGCGAGGTGATGGCCGAGTTCCGCCGCGCCACCGGCCTGCCGACCGCGACCAACATGATTGCCACCGACTGGCGGCAACTGAGCCACGCGCTGGCGCTGCAGTCGGTGGACATCCCGCTGGCCGACCCGCATTTCTGGACCATGGCCGGTTCGGTGCGTGTGGCGCAGACCTGCCGCGACTGGGGACTGACCTGGGGATCACATTCGAACAACCACTTCGATATTTCGCTGGCGATGTTCACCCAGGTCGGCGCCGCCGCGCCGGGCCGCGTCACCGCCATCGACACCCACTGGATCTGGCAGGACGGCCAGCGCCTGACGAAAGAACCGTTGAAGATCGAAGGCGGCCTGGTGCAGGTGCCGAAAAAACCGGGACTGGGCGTCGAGCTCGACATGGTCGAAGTCGAAAAAGCGCATCAGCTCTACAAGCAGCACGGCCTCGGTTCGCGTGACGACGCGGTGGCGATGCAGGCGCTGATTCCGGGGTGGAAGTTTGATCCCAAACGGCCGGCGTTTGATCGCTGAGCGGTTCGGTCGCTGCCTGTCCGGCAGGATAGCTTGATCCGGGACTATTCCCGACGACCCCTCTGTCCCCAGTCCGCCCTGGCGGGTAGTTTGAACTCCCCACTCCCACCCCCGGCCCCTCCCTCGCCCCACTGGGCGATGGCGGGGGACTTCATGTGGCCGCGTGTGCTGCTCTCGCGTGCATACATGACCGTTCGTTGGGATTCCCGTCCTTGAAGCGCTGCGCGCTTCAAGGACTCCGGATTCTTTTCCCCACATTGGTTGTCCCCCACCCGTCGCGCTGGGCCGAGGAGCGCAGCGAAAAATGGATCAGGGCGAGCGATTGTTTGAGCCGAAGGCGAGTTCGAGCACGCCCCCATTTTTCGCGAGCACCGCAGCTTGCCCGCAGCGAAGCGCAGGGGCCCAGACCATAGCGTCGCCTTCTCTTTGCTTACTTTCTCTTGGCGACGCAAGAGGAAGTGAGTCGCCCACCGGGGCGAGACCCGGCTTAGCGGAAGAACCACTGAAACAAAAGCGTGTACAAGCTTCGACAAGCTCAGCCCGACCGCCGAGGTGTCGCCATGAAGTCAATACCAAAAAAGGACCCGCACGCCTTGGGCAAAAAGGCGAATCCAGTGACAAGCCACGGGCCTAGCCCCGCATTCTCAGCACAATCAGGTCGTGCAGCGCCTGCGCCGCGACCGACAAACTCCCCTGCTGCCGTCGCACCACATAAATCTTGCGTGTCAGGTGTGGCACCGCCAGCGGCCGCGTCACCAGGCTTTGGCGTTCAAAGTGGAACAGCGTGAGCGCCGGCACCACGCTGATGCCCAGCCCGGCCTCGACCATGCCGGTCACGGTGGCGAGCTGGTCGACTTCCAGCAGGGTCTGGGTCTGCAGCGGGTGCAGGGCCGCGTCCAGCGCCTGGCGCACGCTGCTGTTGCGCGACATGTGGATAAACGGATAGGGCACCAGCTTTTTCAGGGTCAGGATTTTTTCGCCGGCCAGCGGGTGGTCCTTGCAGCAGACCAGGAAGAAGCGGTCGGTGCACAGCAGTTCGAAGCTGAGCCCGGCGTGGCCGGCGCCGGTCGATGCCAGCGCAAAGTCGGCCTTGCCGCTGCGCACCAGCTCGATGCAGGGGTCGGACAGCAGGTCGCTGAGGCTCAGCGCGATGCCCGGCGAGCTATTCCGGAACTCGGCAAAAATCGCCGGCAGCCAGCCTGCCGCCAGCGAGGGCAGGGCCGCCACATGCACACGGCCCTTGCGGCCTTGCACATGGGCACCCAGCTCGCTGACCGCCGCGCCAAAATCGTCACTCAGCTGGCGCGCCGAGGCCTCGAACAGCCGCCCTTCGGGCGTCAGTTGTACGCTGCGCGTGTCGCGGTCGAACAGACGGGTGTCCAGTTCGGTCTCCAGCGTGCGGATCAGCGCGCTGAAGGCCGGCTGCGACAAATGGCAGGCCGCGGCGGCGCGCGTGAAGCTGCGCTGCTCGGCCAGCGCGAGAAAGGCATGCAGCTGCCGTGTCGACAGATTCGGGCGGCGCCGGTCGGAGGTGACGGACATTGATCTGTCTTTCAATTGAATCGATACGAATTTTCGATTTTACAAATAGAAGAAGGGCGCCTAGATTCGGACAACCCTTCACCTGCCATGACCGCCCCTGCCTCCTCCCCCTTGCTGATCGGCTGCGCCGCCGGGTTCTCCGGCGACCGCGTCGATGCCGCCGTGGCGGTGGTGGACACGCTGATCGCGCGCGGCGGACCGGCCTTCCTGATTTTTGAAACCCTGGCCGAGCGCACGCTGGCGCTGGCGCAACTGCGCCGCCGCGCTGACCCGGCGACCGGTTTCGAGCCCTTGCTCGACGACATGCTGCGGCCAGTGCTGGCGCGTTGCCTGCAACACGGCATCCGCATCGTCAGCAACTTCGGCGCGGCCCATCCGCTGGCCGCGGCGCGATGGATCCAGACCATGGCGCGTGAACTGGGGCTGAGCGCACCGCGTATTGCCGTGATCAGCGGCGACGACCTGTCGGCCCCGGCGCATCGCGCCTTGCTGCGCTCGGAACTGGGGGATGCCGTGGACAGCATCAGCCTGGTCAGCGCCAACGCCTACATTGGCGCCGAAGCGATTGCCGCTGCGCTGGACGCGGGCGCGCAGATTGTGGTGGCTGGCCGCGTGGCCGACCCCTCGCTGACGGTCGGGCCGGTGATGTCGCATTTCGGCTGGCGTGCGGACGACTGGGACCGGCTGGCCCGCGCCACCATGGCCGGCCATCTGCTCGAATGTGGCGCCCAGGTATGCGGCGGCTATTTTGCCGACCCCGGCTACAAGGACGTGCCGGACCTGCATGCGGTGGGTTACCCGATCGCCGAGATCGACAGCGCAGGGGATTGTGTGATCGGCAAGGCCGACGGCACCGGCGGCTGCGTGAACCTGGCCAGCGTCACCGAGCAACTGCTGTACGAGGTGCATGACCCGGCGGCCTATCTGACGCCCGATGTGGTGGCCGACATCAGCCTGGCGCAACTCGAGCAGATGGCGCCGGACCGGGTGGCGCTGCGCGGCGTGCGCGGCCATGCACGGCCGGCCAGCCTCAAGGTCAATGTCTGCCATGAGGGCGGCTGGCTGGCCGAGGGCGAAATTTCCTACGCCGGCCCGCGTGCGGAACCGCGCGCCCGGCTGGCCGCCGATGTGTTGCGCCGGCGCCTGCCCGCGCTGCAACTTCGGGTGGATCTGGTCGGCGCGCTGAGCATCATGGGTGACGATGGCGGCGCGTTGCTGGCCGCCACGCCTGCCGGCGGCGCCCGCGACGTGCGCCTGCGTGTGGCTGCCACCCATGCCGATCGCCGTGAGGCCGAGCGCCTGGGCCGCGAGGTGACCGCGCTGTATTGCTGCGGACCGGCCGGCGGCGGCGGCGTGCGCACCACCCTGACGCCGCGGCTCAACACCCTGTCCTGCCTGGTGCCACGCGAGGCCGTGCCTGCCGGTTTCCAGATGCTGGAGGATGCGCCATGAGCGCGTCCGTGATCACCGTTCCGCTGTACCGCGCCGCCCACGCGCGGACCGGCGACAAGGGCGACCGCTCCAACATCAGTGTGATCGCCTGGGATGCGGCGCTGTACCCGCTGCTGGTGGCGCAACTGAGCGAAGCCGCGGTGGCGGCGCACTTCGCGCACCGCCGGCCCACGCGGGTGCAGCGCTACCTGCTGCCCGGCCTGCAGGCCATGAATTTTGTGCTCGACGGTGTGCTGGATGGCGGCGTCAATGACGCGCTGAATCTCGACACCCACGGCAAGGCCCTGTCTTTCTGGCTGCTGGACCTGCCGGTGCAGCTGCCCGCTGCGCTGGCGCCGCTGCTCAAGGGGCCGCACCCGCCTTGAAGCCTGTTTTAGCCACCTCTTTCAAACCACCCCAAGGAGACATCCATGAAAACAAGACACCGCCCCCTGCTGCTGGCCCTCGCGGCCGGTCTGGCTTTGGCCCCCGCGCTGCTGCGCGCCCAGGCCGCGTCGACAGGCGCAGGACAGGGCTTTCCTGAAAAACCGATCACCTTTGTCGTGCCTTTCGCGGCTGGCAGCGCCACCGACCAGATTGCACGTGCGATCGGCCAGGCCGTGGCTGCCGAGACGAAGCAGGCGGTGGTGGTTGACAACAAGGGCGGCGCCAGCGGTTTCATCGCCTCGCAACTGGTGGCCAAGGCGCCGGCGGACGGCTACACCGTGCTGATCACCACCAACACCACCCACGCGGCCAATGAACACCTGTTCAAGAAGATCCCCTATGACCCGGTGAAGGACTTTGTGCCGCTGACCGGGCTGGGCAAGGGCGGCCAGATCATGGTCGTCAGCCCCGCGATGCCGGCGAAAACCGTGGCCGACTTCATCGCGCTGGCGAAGAAGGAGCCGGGCAAGTACAGCTTTGGCAGCGGCAGCTCGTCCAGCCGCATGGCCGGCGAACTGCTGCAGCAAATGGCCGATATCAAGCTGCTGCATGTGCCTTACAAAAGCAACCCGCTGGCGATCACCGACCTGCTGGGCGGCCAGATCCACATGATGATCACCGACACGGCGACCGGCCTGCCGCAGGTCAAGGCCGGCAAGCTCAAGGCGCTGGGCATGTCCAGCGCGAAACGCTCGCCGCTGGTGCCCGAGGTGCCGACCATGGCCGAGTCCGGCGTGCCGGGTTACGAGATGGGTTTCTGGTTCGCGGCCTACGCGCCGGCCGGCACACCGCCGGCGGTGGTCAAGCGCCTGAACGAGTTGCTGGTCAGGGCCGCGCGCAGCGACGCGGCGCGCAGCGGTTTTTACGAGGCCAGCGGCACCGAAATTTTCACCACCACACCGGAAGAGCTCGGCAAGTTCCAGGCGTCGGAATCGCAGAAGTGGGGCCGCATCATCAAGGCGGCGGGTATTTCGCCGGAGTGAGCCGCTTCCCGACGGTTTCACGCCATTTTGGCCTCCAGCCCATGTCTGGCATGGGCTGGCAGCTATCAAATAGATAGTGACCTGCGGACTGCCGGCGTCCGCGCAGCGCAGTCAGGCCGGCCCGGCCCGGCCGGTCTCACAGCATTTCTTCAGGCGCGAAGGGGCCGATCAGCTTGAGCATCAGTTTGAGGCCGGTGCTGGCGTCGGGCTCGGTCCGCGCATCCTTCAGGCCGGAACCCTGGGGCGCGCGCCAGACCAGCAGGCCGTTGTCCAGCTCGACCTTGTAGGCGCCGCGCGCCATCGCCGGCTCGATCAGCGCGATGGTCTCATTGGCGAGTTTGGCGCTGCGGATGGCCAGCGCGACCTCGGTGTTCTGCAGTTGCGAACGCAGGTCCAGGTTCATCGAGCCAATCACCAGCAGGCTGCGGTCCAGCACCACGATCTTGGAATGCAGGCTGGCGCGCGAGCCGCCGGCCGAACCGGAGCTGCCGGTCGAGCCAAAGCTTGTCAGCGAACCCTCCTGCTCGGCGCGCATCTCGTAAATCTCGATGCCCAGGGCCAGCAGATCCTTGCGGTAGCGGGCGTAACCGACATGTGCGGCGGGTGCGTCATTGGACGCCAGCGAGTTGGTCAGCACACGCACGCGCACGCCTTTTTGCCGGATCGCGGCGAACTGGTCCATCATGCGCGGGCCGGGCACGAAATAGGGCGAAACGATCAGCAGGTCGCCACTGGCCTGCGACATCAGCTGCAGCAGGCCGTCGACCGTGGTGTCCTGCGCCTGCTGCACGTCATCGGCGTCGGCGGCAATTTTGGACGGCTTGTCGACCAGCAGCACGGACGGGGCCCAGGTCCAGTCGAGCAGGGCCAGGTTGGTGCTGTCGGGCAGCGGTTCGATCACGCTGACCGTGCCGTCGGGCGCGGTGGTGGTGCGCACGCCGGCCGGCTTGACCGACGCTGGCGCGGTGGCGACGCTGGCGGTGCCGGCACCCGCGGCGCCCGGTCCCGCGGCGGTGTCCAGCGGGGCGGCCGCTTTGGGCGCAGGCGGCGGCTTGATCTTCTCGATTTCCTCCCGGGTCATCAGCGACTGCACCGGGTAGGCCAGCGGGTTGTTCCAGTACAGGTCGAAGCTGCGCGAGAGTTCGCGCGCAATGCGGCCGGCGGCCAGCACGTCGGCGTCGATGAAGTTGGTGTTTTCGCCCTGGCCGAAATAGGTCTCGCCCAGGTTGCGGCCACCGGTGATGGCGACGGCGTTGTCGGCGACAAAAATCTTGTTGTGCATGCGCCGCTGGATGCGGTCCACATCCTTGAGCGAGCCCAGGATACGGAAAAACAGCGAGCGGCGGTTGCCCGGCAGCGGGTTGAACAGCCGCAGTTCGATGTTGGGCTCGAAAGCGATCTTCAGCACTTGCGCGTTTTTGCCGGCGGTGTTGAAGTCGTCGAGCAGGATGCGGATGCGCACCCCGCGGGCGGCCGCGGCGCGCAGGGCATCGAACATGCGGTCGGTGGTTTCGTCGGCGTGGATCGCGTAGTACTGGATGTCCAGCGTCTTCTGCGCGGCGTTGATCAGCGCCATGCGGCTGGTAAAAGCCAGCTCGGCGCTGTTGACCAGCGCAAACCCCGAGTCATTGCGGGTGCCGGCCCTGGCAGCGCGCTGCTGGACGGCATGGCCGATCCGGGTCTGCTCGGGATTGGCCAGCGCGGTGGACACGGGCCGGTCGACCTCGCTCGGCAGCGAGGCGCAGCCGGTGAGCCAGGCTGCCAGTGTCAGCAGGGCGAGCCAGCGCCACGCGGTGGAAGTCAGGCTGGCAGAGGTCGGCGCAGGGAGGGTCATGGGGGACTTTGGAGTTGCAGCCACTGTAGCGTAAGCAGCTGTTTCAGCGGGTCCCGCCCGGCCCGCCAGCTGCGCAACATCTTGTAGGCGCCAGCCTCGACCCGGCGCGGCGACGGCGGCTCAGCCCGACAGCGCTTCCCAGCGCTGCAGCGCCTCCATCAGTTCTTCCTCGATCTTGCTGTTGCGGGCGTTCAGCTCAGCGGCGCGTTTGGCGTTGCTGGTGTAGAGCGTGCCGTCGAACAACTCCTGCGTTATCGCCTTCTGCTGCGACTCCAGCTGCTGGATCAGCGCCGGCAGGCCGTCGAGCTCACGCTGCTCCTTGTAGCTCAGCTTCTTTTTTGATAGCGCCTCGCGCCCGTCCTTCGTGGGCTGAGCCGTGTTTTTGCCTGAATTTTTGGCGGCAGCAGCAGCGGCCGGTTTGCCGCCGCCGGCGAGCTGGGCGGCGCGTTTGGACTGCGTCAGCCAGTCCGTCACACCGCCTTCGTATTCGCGCCAGAAACCCGGGTTCTCGGGCGTGCCCTCGTAGGCGATGGTGCTGGTGACCACGTTGTCGAGAAAGCGCCGGTCGTGGCTGACCAGGAAGACGGTGCCTTCGTAGTTCTGCAGCAGGTCTTCCAGCAGTTCCAGCGTGTCGATGTCGAGGTCGTTGGTCGGCTCGTCCAGCACCAGCACATTGGCGGGCCGGGCAAACAGGCGCGCCAGCAGCAGGCGGTTGCGCTCGCCGCCCGACAGCGTACGCACCGGCGAGTTGGCGCGTGCCGGCGAGAACAGGAAGTCGGTCAGGTAACTCTTGACGTGTTTTTTCTGGCCGTTGATCTCCACCCACTCGCTGCCGGGGCTGATGAAGTCTTCCAGCGTGGCGTCCAGGTCCAGGCTGTCGCGCATCTGGTCGAAATAGGCCACCTGCAGGTTGGCGCCCTGCCGGATCTTGCCGGGCGGCGTGGTCTCATCCGGCTGCAGCTCACCCAGGATCAGCTTGAGCAGCGTGGTCTTGCCCGCGCCGTTCGGGCCCAGCAGGCCGACCTTGTCGCCGCGCAGCAGGGTGCCGCTGAACCTGTTGACGATGATTTTTTCGCTGCCCGGGTGGCCGAAGCTTTTGGAGACGTCGGTCAGTTCGGCGACGATCTTGCCGCTTTTCTCGCCGCTGGAGACGTCGAGGTTGACCCGGCCGACCGCATCACGCCGGGCCGCACGGTTGTCGCGCAGGGCTTCCAGCCGGCCAATCCGTGCCACGCTGCGGGTGCGGCGCGCTTCCACACCCTTGCGGATCCAGATTTCCTCCTGCGCCAGCAGTTTGTCGGCCTTGGCGTTGATGACGGCTTCCTGCGCCATCTGTTCCTCTTTTTGCACCAGGTACTGGGCAAAGTTGCCCGGATAACTCAGCAGCTTGCCGCGGTCCAGCTCGACGATGGCGGTGGCGACCTGGTCCAGAAAGGCCCGGTCATGGGTGATGGTGATGATGCTGCCATTGAAATTGACCAGCAACTCCTCCAGCCAGGCGATCGAATCGAGGTCCAGGTGGTTGGTCGGCTCGTCGAGCAGCAGCACATCGGGTTTGGCCACCAGCGCCTGCGCCAGCGCCACGCGTTTTTTGGTGCCGCCCGAGAGCGAGCCGACGATGGCATCCTTGTCCAGGTGCAGGCGGTGCAGGGTCTCCTCGACGCGCTGCTCCCAGTTCCAGCCATCCAGCGCCTCGATTTCCGACTGCAGGGCGTCCAGGTCGGTGTGTTCGTCGGCCGCCAGGTATTGCTCCACCACATGCCGGGTCCTTGCCAGACCTGCGCTGGCTGCGATGAAAACAGTCGCGTGTGGGTCGAGGCTGGGCTCCTGCGGGACGTAGGCGATGCGCAGGTTCTGCTGCAGCTGCAGGCTGCCGTCGTCGGGCTTTTCCAGCCCCGCGAGGATTTTGAGCAGCGAGGACTTGCCAGTGCCGTTGCGGCCGATCAGGCCAATGCGCTGGCCGGTTTCGAGGGAAAAATCTGCGTGGTCCAGCAGGGCGACGTGCCCAAAAGCGAGTTGAGCGTCAAGAAGTGTAATTAGTGCCATGTTGTCAGGGATTATCCGGGTGCGGCGTTTCGCATGCTGGATTTCAGGCTATTGCCGTCCCGCGACCGTCGCTATAGTTAGCCCGAATCTGCGGCGCAGTTCCCCTGGTCCGCCGAACACACCGGAAGCGATGTCCATGGATTTACAGATCAACGGAAAACTCGTTCAGGTCGATGCCGACCCGGCCATGCCCCTGTTGTGGGTCTTGCGGGACCTGCTGGACATGACCGGCACCAAGTTCGGTTGCGGGGTGGCGGCCTGCGGCGCCTGCACCGTGCGGGTCGACGGCCAGGCGGTCCGCTCCTGTGTCACGCCGGCGTCCACCCTGGCCGGCAAAAAAATCCAGACCATCGAGGCACTGGGCAGTCCCGGCAAGCCGCATGCGCTACAACTGGCCTGGATTGCCGAACAGGTGCCGCAATGCGGTTATTGCCAGTCCGGCATGCTGATGGCGGCGGCGGCGCTGCTTGAAAAGACGCCGAAACCGACCGACGCCGACATCGATGCGGCGATCACCAACATCTGCCGCTGTGGCACCTACCAGCGGATCCGCGCGGCGATCAGGCGCGCGGCGGCCATGCCGGTGGTCGTCGCGGCGACAGCGAAGCGATGAGCGACGCCGGGCCGCCCCAAGGCGCGAAGGCCCCCGCGGGGGGCAGCGAGCCACACGCAGTGGGGGAGCGTGGGGGCAAAGTGAGCGACGCCGGGCCGCCCCAAGGCGCGAAGGCCCCCGCGGGGGGCAGCGAGCCACACGCAGTGGGGGAGCGTGGGGGCGCCATCTCACGCCGCACCTGGCTGTTCAGTGCGGCGGCGGCGACCGGCGCGCTGGTCGTCGGTTGGGGCCTGCTGCCGCCGCGTTCGCGCACCGGATCGGGAAGGCTCTGGCCGCCGGTCGAGGGCGACGTTGCACTCAATGGCTGGATCAAGGTGCTGCCGGACGGATCGGTGGTGCTGGCCATGGCGCGCAGCGAGATGGGGCAGGGTGTCCATACGGCGCTGGCCATGCTGGTGGCCGAGGAACTGGACCTGCCGCTGTCGCGCATACGGCTGGAGCAGGCGGGCGCCGACGCGATTTACGGCAACGTTGCCATGCTGGTGGCCAGCCTGCCGTTCCATCCGCTGGAGGCCGAGCAGCGCCCGTTCAAGGTCGAGGCCGGCGAGTGGATGGTCCGCAAGCTGGCGCGTGAGCTGGGCATCAATGCGACCGGCGGTTCCAGCAGCGTGGCCGATGCCTGGACCGTCCTGCGCACCGCAGCGGCCACCGCCCGGGCCTCGCTGCTGGGCGCGGCTTCGCTGCAGTGGCGACTGCCCGTGGCCGAGTTCTCGGTCCGCGAGGGCGTGATTTCCCATCCTTCGGGCAAATCCGCGCACTATGGCGAGCTGGCCCGGTTCGCTGCCGCCACGCCGCCGGGCCAGGTGTTGCTCAAGGAGCGCAAGGACTGGAAACTGATCGGCCAAAGCGCGCCCCGCCTCGACATCCCGTCCAAGGTGGACGGCACCGCACGTTTTGGACTGGACGTTCGCCTGCCCGGCATGCTGTATGCCGCCATTCGTCAATGCCCGATGCTGGGCGGCGCGCCCGGCGCCATCGACATCCCTGCCGCGCTGGCCATGCCGGGCGTGGAACGTGTTGTGCGTTTGCCGGCGTATGCGGGTTCCACCGCCGGTTTTGCCGTGGTCGGCAAAAGCTGGTGGCAGGCCCAGCAGGCGGCGCAGGCGGTGGCGGTCGAGTGGCAGCAGCGTCCCGCCGGCGCGCTGGACTCACGCCGGATCGACGCTGAACTGGAAGCGGCGCTTGAGCCGGAAGGCGGCATTGTTTTTCATGAACGGGGCGATACCCACCAGGCCGAAGTCGACGCTGCACGCGGCATCGAGGCCGTGTACCGCGCCCCTTACCTGGCCCATGCGACGCTGGAACCCATGAATTGCACGGCGCAGGTCCGGGACGGCAAGGTGTTTGTCTGGGTGCCGACGCAGGTGCCGCAGATGGGGGCCGCCATCGCGGCAAGCGTGGCCGGCGTGCCGGTGGAAGCGGTGAGCGTGACCGTCACCCTGCTGGGCGGCGGCTTTGGCCGCCGGCTTGAGGTGGACTACATCGCCCAGGCGGTGCGGGTGGCGATGGATTGCGGCGGCCGGCCGGTTCAGCTGATCTGGTCCCGGGAGGAGGACAGCACCCATGACTTTTACCGCCCCATGCAGGTGGCGCGCCTGCGCGCCAGCCTCGATACCAGGGGCCATGTCAGCAGCCTGCGCATACGCTCAGCCGGCGACGCCATCACGCCGCGCTGGATGGAGCGCGGCCTTCCCAGGCTGGCCGGGCCTGTGGACACCCCGGATAAAACCACCGCCGAGGGCCTGTTTGACCTGCCCTACGGTTTTCCGAGCCAGCACATGTCGCATGTGGCCACGCGAAAAGGTGTACCCGTGGGCTTCTGGCGCTCGGTTGGTCATTCACACAACGCCTTTTTCTCTGAGGGCTTTATCGATGAGCTCGCCGTCGCATCCGGCCAGGACCCCCTGGGCTTGCGACGCCAACTGCTTGAAGGCGCGCCTCGTTATCTGGCCGTACTGGATCTGGCCGCAGACAAAGCCGGCTGGGGCCGGCCCCTGCCGGCGGGACGGGCACGGGGTATCGCCCTGCATGAATCGTTCGGCTCCATCGTCGCCCAGGTGGCCGAGGTGTCGCTGGCCAATGGCCAGCCGCGGGTGCACCGGGTGGTGTGTGCCATCGACTGCGGCAGCGTGGTCAACCCGGGCATTGTTGCCCAGCAGATGGAGAGTTCGGTGGTGTTTGCCTTGACGGCAGCGCTGTACGGGCGCATCGATATCCACGATGGCGTGGTGCAACAGAAGAACTTTCCCGATTCACCGATGTTGCTCCTGGCGCAGGCGCCGGTGGTGCAGACCTATCTTGTTGAAAGTACCCGGCCTCCGGGAGGCGTGGGAGAGCCTGGCGTTCCGCCGCTGGCGCCTGCCGTGGCCAATGCCCTGTTTGTACTGACGGGAACGCGCTTGCGGACCCTGCCTTTGGTCGTGTAACTTGACCGGGGCAGCCTGCACGGTGGGGGCGTGCCCGTGCATAACTTTTTGCATGGTTACCGGAAGGCGCGAAAAGCCGTGCTATAGTCGATGGCTCTGCTGATGAATGACCTCTTCAATGAAGTCACCAACCAGCGGACAAGGGCCTCGGAGAAAAGCAGATTTATTTTGAATTTGTTTTGACTGGAATGAAAAAACCGGTATAGAATCTAAGGCTCGACTGATCACAGTCAACAACCTCAAAGCAAGTTGAAAACGCAGCGAGTCTCGAGTCAGGTCCAAGGACTTCTCAGGCAAGCAACGTAATCAGCAAGCCGGCAAAAAGTAAAATTTTTGTTGACCGGGATGAAAAAACCGGTATATAATTTGAGGCTCTGCTGATAACAGCAAGCAAACAAAACTCGAATAGAGTTGCCCTGAAAAGGAGTTTGCAAGCGGATCAAAAAGAAACCCTTCGGGTTGACAGGTTGTTAAAAAACATGTCATAATTCGAGGCTCAGCTGATTACAGCTAACGACGAAAACGAAGCCGCCAAGCGGTGACGAAAGTAGTCAGGATCATTAAAAATTTACAGCCGATAAGTATGGGCGTTTGAAGGCGATTGCCAGGTTACTTGTAACCAGGTCTTCTGACCTTAAACGCTCATAGAGATAGAAAATGTGAAATCGTCAAGATTTCTCATCAATTCCGTTTTTATGAGTTTCTTCCCGCAGTCAAATGCGGGGAGTTGAAAATTATTGCAGTGATTAAACTAAAGAGTTTGATCCTGGCTCAGATTGAACGCTGGCGGCATGCCTTACACATGCAAGTCGAACGGTAGAGTAGCAATACTCGAGAGTGGCGAACGGGTGAGTAATATATCGGAACGTGCCCAGTCGTGGGGGATAACGTAGAGAAATTTACGCTAATACCGCATACGATCTAAGGATGAAAGCGGGGGATTCGCAAGAACCTCGCGCGATTGGAGCGGCTGATATCAGATTAGGTTGTTGGTGAGGTAAAAGCTCACCAAGCCGACGATCTGTAGCTGGTTTGAGAGAACGACCAGCCACACTGGGACTGAGACACGGCC
>PNNC01000120.1 GCA_013824015.1 Polaromonas sp. | reverse complement strand
TTCGGTCGTGATGTGGCCCTTGGTGTCGTAAGGTGTGCATTCGTCGAACTGCATCACGATGTCGCTGTTCAGGATGGTCTGGATCTGCATCGAGATCTCGGGCGTCAGGAACAGCTTGTCGCCATTGACCGGCGAGGCGAACTTGACGCCTTCTTCGGAAATCTTGCGCATCTCGCCGAGTGACCAGACCTGGAAACCGCCGCTGTCGGTCAGGATCGGCTTGTGCCAGCTTTCGAACTTGTGCAGACCACCGAACTGCTGCATCACGTCCAGCCCCGGACGCATCCACAGGTGGAAGGTGTTGCCCAGGATGATCTGCGCGCCCATGTCGTGCAGCGACTGCGGCATCACGCCCTTGACCGTGCCGTAGGTGCCGACCGGCATGAAGATCGGCGTCTGCACCACGCCGTGGTTCAGGGTCAGGGTGCCGCGGCGGGCATGTGAGCCCAGGTAGCTGCCTTGGGCCGCGTCGGTTTTCAGGACTTCAAAATTCAGCATGGCGTCATTGTCTCAGGCAGTGGTTCTTTGCAGCAGCATGGCGTCGCCGTAGCTGAAAAAGCGGTAACGCTGCGCGATGGCGTGGGCGTACAGCGCCATGATGTGGTCGTAACCGGCAAAGGCGCTGACCAGCATCATCAGCGTGCTTTTGGGCAGGTGGAAGTTGGTCAGCAGCAGGTCCACCACCTCAAACTCGAAGCCCGGCGTGATGAAGATGTTGGTGTCGCGGCAGGCCGGGCCGAATTTTGCGGCCGACTCCAGCGCCCGCACACAGGTGGTGCCGACGGCGACCACGCGGCCGCCGCTGGCCTTGCAGTCGCGGATCGCCTGCCGCGTCGCTTCGGGCACCTCGAAACGCTCGAAATGCATCACATGGTCGGCGATGTTTTCTGCTTTCACCGGCTGGAAGGTGCCGGCGCCGACATGCAGCGTGACGCTGGCACGCTGGATGCCGCGGGCTTGCAGCCGGGCCAGCACCGCGTCGTCAAAATGCAGCGCCGCTGTTGGCGCCGCCACCGCGCCCGGATTTTTCGCGAACACGGTCTGGTAGCGGCGCTCATCGTCGGCCGAATCGCTGTGGGTGATGTAGGGCGGCAGCGGCACGTGGCCATGGCTTTCCATCAGGGTGTAGGGGTCGCTGCTCAGCGCAAAGTGATACAGCGGACCGTCCGCGTTCGGCCAGCGGCCCAGCAGCGTGGCGGTGAAGCCGCCGTCCATCTGCAGGACCGCGCCCGGCAGCGGCTTCTTGCTGACTTTCATGTGTGCCGCGACTTCATGGCCGGCATCCGGTGATAGCGACAACACGCGCTCGATCAGCAGTTCGAGCCGGCCGCCGCTGCTTTTTTGGCCAAACAGGCGCGCCTTGACCACCTTGGTGTCGTTGAGCACCAGCAGGTCGCCTGGCAGCAGCAACTCCGGCAACTCTGTAAAACGGCGGTCCACCGGGGTGTCGGCGCGCCCGTCGAGCAGGCGCGAGGCGCTGCGCTCGGCCGCCGGATGCTGGGCGATCAGTTCGTCGGGGAGTGTGAAATCAAAATCACTGAGGCTGAAATTCGTCTTCATGGATGCACAATTGTCCCATGTCCCCCTCCGCAGCTTCTCCCCGCAAGGCGCCTCCGGCTGTGGCGGCGGCCGGCCTTGCTGCGCCAGCGAAATCGCAGCCGCAGAAGGCGCTCGAAAAGCTGGGCCTGCGCCGCGACATCGACCTGGCGCTGCACCTGCCGCTGCGCTACGAGGACGAGACCCGCATCACGCGGCTGGCCGATGCGCGTGACGGCGACATGGTGCAGATCGAGGGCGTGGTGACGCACAGCGAGATCAGTTTTCGTCCGCGCCGGCAATTACGTGTGACGATCGATGACGGCAGCGACACCTGTGTGTTGCGCTTCATCAACTTCTATCCGTCACACCAGAAAACCCTGAGCGTCGGCGCGCGGGTGCGGGTGCGTGGCGAGATCCGCGGCGGGTTTGTCAGTCGCGAGATGGTCCACCCCGGCTTTCGTATTGCCGGCGGTGAACTGGCGACCGCGCTGACGCCGGTCTATCCCACGGTCGCCGGCCTGCCGCAAGCCTACCTGCGCAAGGCGGTGCTGGGCGGGCTGGCGCGGGCCGACCTGTCGGAGACGATTCCCCAGGAATTTCTCAATAAAAACCTGCCCCAGCCCTTGTCCAGCCTGCGTGAGGCGCTATCATTTTTGCACCAACCGGCGCCCGACGTGATGCTGGCCACGCTGGAAGACCGCAGCCATCCGGCCTGGCAGCGGCTCAAGGCCGAGGAGTTGCTGGCCCAGCAACTGTCGCAGTTGCAGGCGCGGCGTGTGCGTGCCGCGATGCGCGCACCGGCGCTGCGATCGCCCGTGCCAGGCCCGCAATGCACGCTGCAGGCGCAGTTGCTCGAGCGCCTGCCGTTTCGCCTGACGGCGGCGCAGCAGCGCGTCGGCGACGAGATCGCGGCTGACCTGCAAAAGAATCTGCCGATGCACCGCTTGCTGCAGGGGGACGTCGGCTCCGGCAAAACCGTGGTGGCGGCGCTGGCCGCCGCGCGCTGCATGGACGCCGGCTGGCAGTGCGCGCTGATGGCGCCGACCGAAATCCTGGCCGAGCAGCACTTTCGCAAGCTGATCGGCTGGCTGGAACCGCTGGGCATCCAGACCGCCTGGCTGACCGGCAGCCAGAAGGCGAAAGAGCGGCGCGAAGCCCTGGCGATGATAGAAAGCGGCGCGGCCGGCCTGGTGGTCGGCACCCATGCGGTGATCCAGGACAAGGTGGTTTTCAAAAACCTGGCGCTCGCCATCATCGACGAGCAGCACCGCTTCGGCGTGGCCCAGCGGCTGGCGCTCAGAAGCAAGATGACGCAGGGCGGCGAGGAGCCCCACCTGTTGATGATGACGGCCACGCCGATACCGCGCACGCTGGCCATGAGTTATTACGCCGACCTCGATGTCTCCACCATCGACGAGTTGCCACCCGGGCGGACGCCCATCGTCACCAAAGTGGTGGCCGAGGCGCGGCGCGACGAGGTGATCCAGCGCATCCGCAGCCAGCTCGCCGAGGGCCGCCAGGTCTACTGGGTCTGCCCGCTGATCGAGGAAAGCGAATCGGTGGACCTGATCAACGCCACCCAGACCCATGAAGCGCTGAGCGCCGCCTTGCCCGGCACGCCCGTCGGACTGCTGCATTCACGCATGCCGGTGCCCGAGAAGAAGGCGGTGATGGCGCTGTTCACCAGCGGCCAGCTCGGCGTGCTGGTCAGCACCACCGTGATCGAGGTCGGCGTCGATGTGCCCAACGCATCGCTGATGGTGATCGAACATGCGGAGCGTTTTGGCCTCTCCCAGCTGCACCAGTTGCGCGGCCGGGTCGGACGCGGCGCCGCGGCTTCGGCCTGCGTGCTGCTGTATTCCACCGGAGAAGCGTCGCGTCTGGGTGAAACCGCGCGCGCCCGGCTCAAGGCCATGGTCGAGACCCAGGACGGTTTCGAGATCGCGCGGCGCGACCTGGACATTCGCGGCCCCGGGGAGTTTCTGGGGGCGCGGCAGTCCGGA
This sequence comes from Polaromonas sp., assembly GCA_013824015.1. Classification (GTDB taxonomy): domain Bacteria; phylum Pseudomonadota; class Gammaproteobacteria; order Burkholderiales; family Burkholderiaceae_C; genus Polaromonas. Next base: position 14,065 of record PNNC01000120.1, on the reverse strand, counting down.
GCGCCCCTGCTGCGTTTTGCCGATCTCGCGACCGACACCGAATTGCTGGCCTGGGCGCGGGCGCTGGCGCCGGTGATGCTGGACAAGTACCCGGCGCTGGCAGAGCGGCATATCCAGCGCTGGCTGGGGGGGAAGGCGGAGTTTTTGAAGGCTTGAGTTGGAGCTTGGTTCGAGCCGTGTTGGTCCGCGACCAAGCCGGGGGTTGCCCGGCGGCAAGTAACTTTCTTTTGCTTCGCCAAAAGAAAGTCACCAAAGAAAAGGCGACCCGATGGTCTGGGTCCCCTGCGCTGCGCTTCGGGGCAACCTGTGGTGCTCGCCGAAAACGGGGTCTCGCTCGAACTCGCCTTCGGCTCAGACAATCGCTCGCCCTGATCCGTTTTCAGCTCCGCTCCTCGGCCCAGCCCGACGGGTGGGAAGTCAAATCAATGCGGGGAAAAGTCCGGAGTGCAGGAAGCGCAAGGCGCTCCCTGCACGGGAATCCCAAGGGCCCGTCATGTTTGCACTTGAGCGCAGCACACGCGGCCGAATGGGGCTCCCTTCTCTCGCCCAGCGGGGCGAGGGAAGGGCGGGGGGTTGGGAGTGGGGAGTTCAGTCCTGCTGGAGCGCGCAAACTGCCGCTGCTACGCCGCACCTGCAAAGCGCAAGCGGCAAATTGGCCCCAAAATACGCCCATGACCCCACCCGCCCCCTTCCCCCGCTTCTGGGCTGACCTGAAAAGTCCGGACTTTTCGCGCATCGACCTGGCGCGAACCATTGCCGTGTTGCCGGTGGCGGCCATTGAACAGCATGGCCCGCACTTGCCCCTCAATGTGGACGCAACGCTGGTCGACGGCGTGGTGGCCGCGGCCTTGCCTCACTTGCCACCGGACTTGCCGGTGTTGTTTTTGCCGACCCAGTCGGTGGGCCTGAGCCCCGAACATGCGCGCTTTGGCGGCACGCTCACCCTCAAGGCCGAAACCGTGATTCGTCTGTGGACCGAAGTGGCCGAGTCGGTCGCGCGCAGTGGCGTCAAAAAGCTGGTCCTGCTGAACTCGCACGGTGGACAGGTCGGCCTGCTGGACGTGGTCGCGCGCGACCTGCGGGCGCGGCTGGATATGCTGGTGTACAGCGTGAACTGGTTCAACCTGCCCCTGTTGAATGACAGGGGTGAATCCGTGGCGGACCGCTTCAGTGCGCAGGAACACCGCTTCGGCATCCACGCCGGCGAGATCGAGACGTCCATGATGCTGGCCCTCAAACCCGGGCAGGTGGACATGCGCCAGGCGCAGGACTTTCACTCGAGCTCGCAGGACCGGGCCACAAACTTCCGCATCCTGGGCGACGGCCGCAGTGCCAAACTCGGCTGGCAAATGCAGGACTACAACCCGCAGGGCGCGGTCGGCAATGCGGCCGCCGCCACAGCCGAGAAAGGCCATGCCTTGCTCGGCGCCGCGGGACTCGGTCTGGCCCAAGTGCTGATTGAAATTGACCAGTTGCCGGCGAATACCCTGACGGGCGCCACGGCGTTCTGACACGCGCACAGCCTGCCGGCGGGAGATGAGCCCATGACCAAATTCCTGAGCGTCCTGGTTGCCGCCGGCGGCGGTTTCGGCCTGTCTTTCCTCGGTCTGGGCACCCTCTGGGCCGGTGCCGCCTGGCACTACCAGGCGCTGATGTTTTTTCCTTTTTTCGTGCTTGCGTTTGCCCTCACGCGCCTTGGCCCGAGCGGCGACAAATTGTTTTTGCTGGTGATTTGTGGCGCGTCGCCGCTCGGCTTGTTGCTGACGATGTTCCGTGACCGCAATGACTCGCACCTCATGCCCATCCTGATGGTCTGTACCTGGCTCTTCGGCGTTTTGTCGGGGCATTGGCTGGCGGGAAAGCTGCCGCGCCGCGGCGATGATTCGGCGTGACAGGACTGCGGCCGGCAGCCCTGACAAAAACTGGGGGCATCGGCTGACATGGCCGCTGGCCTGCAGAGGTGAACAATCAGCTTTTGGGCGCCGGCGGCGGCGCTGTTTCTCCATCAAGGATTGCCATGCGAGCCCTGCGACCCTCCCGTCCCCCCCTGTCCCGTTGCGCGCTGCTCCCGCTGTGCACGGCGCTTGCCTTCGGCCTGGCCGCCTGTGGCGACACCTCCAAGCTGCCTGAAGGCGCGGATGTGGGCGCCACGCCCACGCTGCCCGAGCCGGTCAGGTCGCTGATCCCGACCGTGAACATCGCGCCGGCCCAGGGCTGGCCCGAAGGCGTGTTGCCGCAGCCCATGGCCGGCACCACGGTCACGGCGCTGGCCACCGGCCTGGACCACCCGCGCTGGGTTTACGCCCTGCCCAATGGCGATGTGCTGGTGGCCGAAAGCAACAAGCCGCCCAAACCCGACACCGGTTTCAGCATCCGGGGATGGGTCATGAAAACCGTGATGAAACGCGCCGGTGCGGAGGTCCCCAGTGCCAACCGCATCACGCTGCTGCGCGACACCGACGGCGATGGCAAGGCGGAAACCCGCAGCGTCTTCATGCAGGGCCTGATGTCGCCGTTCGGCATGGCGCTGGTCGGCAAGGAGCTGTTCATCGCCAATGCCGATGCGCTGGTCAAGGTGCCCTATGAAGAAGGCCAGACCGCGATCACCGCCACGCCCGTCAAGGTGGTGGACCTGCCGGCCGGCATCAACCACCACTGGACCAAAAACGTCATCGCCAGCCGCGACGGCAGCAAGCTGTATGTCACCGTCGGCTCGAACAGCAACATCGGCGAAAACGGCATGGACATCGAGGTCGACCGCGCGGCCATCCATGAGGTCGATCCGAAAACCGGTACGCGCCGGCTGTTTGCGTCGGGCCTGCGCAACCCCAACGGCATGGGCTGGGCGGCCGATGGTACGCTCTGGACCGTGGTCAACGAGCGCGACGAGATCGGTAGCGACCTGGTGCCCGACTACCTGACCTCGGTGAAGGATGGCGGCTTCTACGGCTGGCCCTACAGCTACTACGGCCAGACCGTCGACGTGCGCGTGACACCGCAGCGCCCGGACCTGGTGGCCAGGGCAATCGCGCCCGACTACGCGCTGGGCTCGCATGTGGCGCCGCTGGGCATGGTGTTTGCCGACGGCAATACCCTGCCGTCGTCGCTGGCCAGCGGTGTGTTTGTGGGATTGCACGGCTCCTGGAATCGCAAGCCGCTGAGCGGCTACAAGGTGGTGTTTGTGCCCTTTGCCGGCAGCAAGCCCTCGGGCAAACCGGTCGATGTGCTGACCGGTTTTGTCAGTCCCGATGGCAAGGCCTACGGCCGGCCTGTGGGCGTGGCGATCGACAAACGCGGCGCGTTGCTGGTGGCCGACGATGTGGGCAATGTGATCTGGCGCGTCGCCACGACCCCGGCACGCTGAGCCCGGCTGGACGGCACCAGCGCGACAGCAGCGCCAGGCCTTGCGCGAAGCTCCGGGAGCGGCTGCCGGTCCGGCCGGAGCCGACCCGGCTTCCGCCCAAACCTGCAGTCAAAGAGGCCGTTGGCCCATGTCGGGATTGAGTAATTTGCTCTCTTTTCAATAGCAAATGATCAGCGCAAGGTCGCCAGGTAGGCCGCCATGTCGCGTGCATCAAGCTCGCTCACACCCATGTCGGGCATGGCGGTTTGTGGCTTGACTGCCTTTGGGTCACGCACCCACACCACCAGGTTCTCCGGCGTGTTGGCCAGCTTGCCGGCGATGTGGCTGCGGCTGGCCAGGCCTGCCAGTGGCGGGCCGACATTCGGCGAGGAACTGGTGATGCCGGGAATCGTGTGGCAGGCCTGGCAGGCGTACTGGCCCAGCGCCAGTTTGCCGCGTTCGACCTGACCGGCGCGCAGCGGCGCGGCATCCGCGCGTCGCGGCGCAGGCCCCGCATCGCGCGTTGCCTGCGCATAGGCTTGCGGGCTCAAGGTCGGCAGCAGGTTCACAAAAGCCACCACATCCCAGAGCGCTTCGTCGTCGAGGCGGAACTGCCAGGCCGGCATGCCGCTCATCTTGATGCCGTGGCGCGTGATCCAGTAGATCTCGCGCGGGCGCCAGCGCTGCAATGCGTCCACCAGCGGGCCAGGCACCGGCTGCATGCTCTGGCCGAAGCCTGACTGCGCCACGCCGGGCGCACCGTGACACTGTACGCAATGGTCGCGAAACAGCGCGGCGCCGCGCGCCAGCCGCTGGACGTCGTCGAGCGGCGGCGTCGCGATGTCGCGCGCGCGCAGGCGCACGGACTGGCGCATGGTGGTTTCCAGCAGGCTGTGCACCGGCTGCAGGTGTTGCGAGGTGGCGCTGATGTCGTAGGTGCCGCGGTAGATCACCAGCCCGCCAACGGTCAGCGCCAGCACCGCCAGCGCAGCCAGCGTGCCCAGGACCAGCGTGGTTTTTTTCATCGCGACCATTGTGCGGCGCGCATCGCCTTCCGGTGGCAAGTGTCGGCGCTGTCCTGCAAGGATTTGCGTGCGGCCGGACAAGAATCAGGCATGCCGCTGCCCGCCCTGATTTCCCGTGCCCTGCTGCCGGTCGTGCTGGTGCTGGGTGGTGCGAGCCTGACCGCGTGCGGCCCCGGCGATGGTGATCCCGCGCCACCGCTCAAGCCGGTGGCGCGTGGTGATGCGGCGCTCGGCCTGCGCCTGCTCACGCAGTACCAGTGCGGAAGCTGCCATGTGATTCCCGGCGTGTCGGCGGCGCGCGGCATCAACGGGCCCAGCTTGCAGGCCTTTGGCAAGCGCAGCTATATCGCCGGGCGGGTGCCGAATTATCCGGATGCGCTGGTGGCATGGATCGTCACGCCGGCTGCGCTGGCGCCGGACACCAGCATGCCCAGCATGGGCGTGTCGCCCGAGGACGCCCGCCACATGGCGGCTTACCTGGGCCAGCTCCAGTGAGCGCAGTGCTGCCACCACAAGTCCAGTCGGTGCTGGCGCCGGCCGGCGAGGCCGCAGCGCGCATCACCAGCCTGAGCTGGCTGCTGATTTTTGGCGCGACCCTGATTTTTCTGTTTGTCATGGGGCTGCTGGTGGCGGCCCTGCGGGGGCGAGCGCAGGCGCGGCCGGTGTCGGCCCGGCTGTGGATCCTGGGCGGGGGCGTGTTTTTTCCATTGGTGGTGCTGAGCGCGCTGCTGGCCTGGACGCACGTGCGCACCCCCGGCTGGATGGAACGTCCGCCACCCGGCGCCGTGATTGTCGGCATCACCGCGCACATGTGGTGGTGGGAGGTGCGTTACCGCGACCCGGCCAGCGGGCAGGAAGTGACATTGGCCAATGAGCTGCACCTGCCTGCGGGCCGGCCGGTCTGGCTGGGCCTGAGCAGCCCCAACGTGATCCACAGCTTCTGGGTGCCGGCGTTGGGCGGCAAGATGGACATGGTGCCGGGTCGGGTCGATCACCTGATGGTGCAGGTGGACCAGCCCGGCAACTGGCGCGGCCAGTGCGCCGAATACTGCGGCGAACAGCATGCACGCATGGCCATCCATGTGGTGGCGCATGCGCCGGCGGCTTTCGATGCCTGGCTGGCCGCGCAGGCCAGACCTGCACCGGTACCCGACACGGCATTGCTCGAACGCGGCCGCGCGGCTTTTCTGGCGCAGCGCTGCAATGCCTGCCACACGGTGCGCGGCGTGGCCGAAGAAAGCCGTCTTGGCCCCGACCTGACCCATGTCGGCAGCCGGCTGTACCTGGGCGCCGGGACGCTGCTGAACCAGCCTGGCGCGATGGCGCACTGGATCGCACACACGCAGGAGGTCAAGCCCGGTGCGCGCATGCCTTCGTCGGCTGACATCGACACAGACACCCTGACGGCGCTGGGCGCCTGGCTGGAGCACCTGAAATGAAGTTCAACACGGCCGACGGCCTGCCTTCCAGCTTGCCGCGTCCGCCGGGCGAACTCGAACGGCTGGAGCGCGCCTGGGAAGCGCCCAAGGGCTGGCGTTTGTTGTCCGCCGTCAACAACAGCCAGATCGGTGTGTTCTACATCGTCACCGCACTGCTGTTTTTTGTGCTGGCCGGCGTGCTCGGCCTGATGATGCGCGCGCAACTGGCCTTGCCCGACAGCACCCTGCTCAGCGCCAACACCTACAACCAGGTCTTCACCATGCACGGCACGGTGATGATGTTTTTGTTCGCGGTGCCTGTGGTCGAGGCGATTGCCGTGTACCTGCTGCCCGGCATGCTGGGTGCGCGCGACCTGCCGTTTCCGCGCCTGAGCGCCTATGCCTTCTGGGCTTATGCGATAGGCGGCATTGCGTTTTTCTGCACGATCTTTTTTGGTGTCTCGCCCGACGGCGGCTGGTTCATGTACCCGCCGCTGACCGGCAAGGAACACTCGCCGGGCCTGGGCGCGGACTTCTGGCTGCTGGGCATAGGCTTCATCGAGATTTCGGCGATTGCCGGCGCGATCGAACTGATCATCGGCATCCTGTTCACCCGCGCGCCCGGCATGACGCTCGGCAAGATGCCGGTCTATGCCTGGGCCATGCTGGTCAGCGCCTTCATGATCGTGTTCGCCTTTCCGGCCATCATCGCCGGCACCCTGCTGCTGGAGATGGAACGCGCTTTCGACTGGCCCTTCTTCATCGCGGCGCGCGGCGGCGACCCGGTGCTGTGGCAGCACCTGTTCTGGTTTTTCGGCCACCCCGAGGTGTACATCATCTTCCTGCCCGCCGCCGGCATGGTGTCCATGATGGTGCCGGCGATGGCGCGCACGCCGCTGGTCGGCCACCGCGCCATCGTGATCGCGCTGGTGGCGGTCGGCTTCATCAGTTTCCTGCTGTGGGCGCACCACATGTTCACCGCCGGCCTGGGCCGGCACGCCCTGCTGTTTGTGTCGGCCGCGAGTTTTGCGGTGGCCATCCCCAGCGGCGTGCAGGTGTTCTCCTGGATCGCCACCTTCTGGAAGGGTCGCGTTCAGATGACGGCGCCCACACTGTTCCTGCTGGGCTTTCATTTCATCTTCGTGCTGGGCGGGCTGACCGGCGTGATGGTGGCGGTGCTGCCCTTCGACTGGCAGGTGCACGACAGCTATTTCATCGTCGCCCACCTGCATTACGTGCTGATCGGCGGCATGGTGTTCCCGGTGTTTGCCGGCCTCTATTACTGGGCGCCGGTGTTCAACGGGCACCGGCTGTCCGAACGTTGCGCGCGCTGGGTGTTCGGCCTGATGTTCGGCGGCTTCAACCTGGCGTTTTTTCCCATGCACATCAGCGGCCTGCTGGGCATGCCGCGGCGTGTCTACACCTACGCCGGCGACCTCGGCTGGAACTTTCTGAACCTGCTGTCGACCATCGGTTCCTTCATCCTGGCGCTGGGCGTCTTGCTGTTTTTCATCGACGCGACACGCGTGTTTTTCAGAAAGAAAATCGAACACGGCAACCCGTGGAACGCACCCACGCTGGAATGGTTGCCGCAGCAGTACTACGGCGTGCGCAGCATCCCGCAAATCGCGGCGCGCGAACCGCTGTGGGATCAGCCCGGCTTGCCGGCCGAAGTGGTGGCCGGCCGCCACTGGCTGCCCGGCACGCATTCCGGCGGCCGCGAAACGCTGGTGACGAGCTGGCGCGATGCGATCCCGCAGCACCTGCTGGTGTTGCCCGGCGACAGCTGGTGGCCCTTTGTCGCAGCGGCGGGCACCGCGGGTTTCTTTTTGCTGCTGACAGTGGCGCAGGTGGTGCTGGCCTTTATCTGCGGCATCACGGCGATCGTCGCCATCGTGGTCTGGCTGTGGCAGACCGACAAGCCGCCGCATGCGGCGACCGCCGAGGTGGCCGACGGCATCTTTCTGCCGGTGGGCGCGCGCGGCATGGCCTCCCATTCCTGGTGGGCCATGATCATCCTGCTGTGTGTCGATGCCACGGTGTTTGCCTCGCTGGTGTTTGCGCATGTGCATGTGTCCATGGCTGCCGATGTCTGTCCGCCGCCCGGCGCCGCGCTGCCGGACAGTTTCTGGCCGCTCGCGGCCGGGGCCCTCTTGTTGGCCGGTTCGGCCGCTGTGTGGGGTGCGCAGGCGCTGCTGTCGCGCGGCCGCCGCGTGCCGGTCTGGGCCCTGGTGTTGCTGGCACTGGTCTGTGTGACGGCGGCGTTTGGCCTGGACCTCCGTGGCCACCAGCTCGCCGGCCTGAGCCCCACGGCGAATGCCTGGAGCGCCACCGTCGCCGCCATGATCGCCTGGCAGGGCTTTCATGTGGCGGTGCTGCTGATCATGGGCGGGTATGTCTGCGCGCGCGCCTGGAGCGGCAAGTTGCATGGCGCTGCGCGTGCGTCGCTGGACAACACCGCGCTGCTCTGGCACTACGTGACGGTGCAGGGCCTGGCCGCGATGGGCATGGTTTACCTGATGCCGCTGTTTTGAGAGTCTTATGGGCCCTCAGCCCATGTCAATACTGGATAGTCAGCTATTGAATTTGTAGCAAAACACAGGCGACAGGTGTTCAGGAGTAAGTGATCCAGCTCGCGTGTTCGGGCGCGTCCAGGTGTGGCAGCGTGTTGTAGGTCACCAGCATGTGGCGCTTGGGCGTGAAGGCGAACTCGGTCAGCGAACAGTTGCGTATGCGCAGGTTCAGCTCGATGGTGGTTTCCGGCGCCGTGCCCAGCACATGGCCGACCGCGGTGGCGATCGGCCCGCCGCTGGACACCAGCAACACGTTGCCGCTGTGGTTGGCGCGGATGTGGTCGAGCACGGAGGTGATGCCGGCGACGAAGTCGTTGTAGCTGGGCATGCCGCGGGGACTGACGACACCCGCCATCCATAACGCCAGGCCGTCTTTGAGCAGGCGAAAGTGGCTGCGGTACATCTCGGGTGAAGTCGGCTTTTCCAGTTTGTGCGGGTGGATGGCGCCTATCACCGCTTCGCTGTCGTATTCGTTGAGTCCCGGGTGGGCGGCTGCTTCCATGCTCGTTCCCATGCCTTCGCAAATGCCCGCAAAGGTTTTCAGCTGGCGCTGCAAGGTGCCGGTAAACGCGGCCTCGAAGGCTATGCCCTTGTACTTGAAGTATTCGCCCAGGCGCAGGCTTTGCCGGTAGCCCATCTCGCTGAGCACGTCATAGTCGTCGGCGCCAAACGAGGCCTGGCCGTGGCGCACGAGGTAAAGGGTTCCCATGGGCAAATTGTGGCGACAGGCCGGCACACCGGAAGTCGCGCGCGGGACGGCCTAGCCGTTCAATAGCACCTTGGCGACAGTGGCGCTGTCCACATTGCCGCCGCAGAGAGTCGTTCCCACAACTTGCCCGGTGAGTTGCGCACGCTCCTGCATGGCGGCGGCAAAACTCGCGGCGCCCGCGCCTTCGGCGACGTTGTGGGTGTCGGCGTAGAGCTCGCGCATGGCCTGCGCCACTTCGGCGTCCGTGACCTTCACGATGTGGTGGATATGCGGCGCGATGATGTCCAGCGCAAGCTGGTCGGCGATGCGGCAGGCCATGCCGTCGGCGAGCTGGGTGCTGACCGGCGCCTCGACTACGCGGCCGGCGGCCAGCGAATCGGCATAGGTGGTGGCATGGGCGCTGACCACCCCGACGATGCGCAGGCTGCGGCCCAGCGCCAGTTTGGCGGCGATCGCCGAGCAGGCGCCCGAGCCCTGGCCGATCGGCACATACACCACATCGAGCTGCGGCACCGCGCGCATGAATTCCCACCAGTAGGTGCTGACGCCACTGAGCAGGTCGGCATGGAAACTCGGCACCATGTGGGCGCCGCGCTCGGCCGCCAGCCGCATCGCGTGTTCGCGGCTTTCCTGGAAGTCTTCGCCGTGTTCGATCAGCGTCACACCGAGCGCGCGCATCGCCGCATTTTTCTCCAGCGAGTTGCCGCTAGGAACGACGATGGTGCAGGCCACGCCGTGCGCGCGCGCGGCCCAGCCCATGCTCTGGCCGTGGTTGCCGCGGGTCGCGCTGACCGCTTCGCCAGGCAGTGCGCCGCGCTGTTTGAGGGCCTCGAAATAAGTCAGGCCGCCGCGTATCTTGAAGGCGCCGACCGGTGTGTGGTTTTCGTGTTTGATCCAGCAGTCGGTGCCCAGGCGCTGGCTCGACAGGCCCCAGCGGTACTGCGGTGTGGGCTGGAACTCGCGGTAGACCACGCGCGACGCGGCCTCGATCTCTGCCAGCGAGGGCAGGGCGCCCAGGCTCGTGTCTTTCGGTACGGCGTTCATAGGCCCCCACGCTTGTCGCTTCGCGTCGGCGCTGCCTCCCGAGGGGGCCGAGCTTGCTCGGGGCGGCCCTTGGCGGCGCTCATGCAGCCCTCTTTTCTGTCAACAGGCGCAGCGCCAGCAGGCCCAGCACCGTGCCCATCACATAACGCTGCACCCGCATCCAGGTGAGGTTGCGGTTCAGAAAGACCGCAAGCCCGGCGGCGAAAAAGATGATCACGGTGTTGATGGCCAGGCTCACGGTGATCTGCACCGCGCCCAGGCTCAGGCTTTGCAGCAGCACCTGGCCGCGTTCCGGGTGCAAAAACTGCGGGAAGAAGGACAGGTAAAACATCGCCACCTTGGGGTTCAGCAGATTGGTCATGAAACCCATCAGAAAAAGTTTGCGCGGCGGGTCATGCGGCAGTGTGCGGGTTTCAAACGGTGACAGCCCGCCGGGTTTGACCGCCTGCCAGGCCAGGTACAGCAAATACAGGGCCCCGGCGACCTTGAGCGCGGTGAAAGCCAGCGGCGCTGCCAGCAGCAGCGCGCTCAGGCCAAAGGCCGCGCCCAGCAGGTGCACGACAAACCCAAGCGCCACGCCCGCGAGCGAGACCATGCCGGCGGCGCGGCCCTGGCACAGGGTGCGCGAAATGCAATAAATCATGTTGGGGCCGGGCGTGAGCACCAGCGCCAGCGCGACCAGCGCAAACCAGGCGAGTTCGGTCATTGTCAGCATGCAGGGTCTCCTAGATTCCTTTGGATTCGAGCTGGACTCGCCCGCGCGGCGTGTGCAGCGTGGCAATCAGATCGGGTGTGCCGGGGCTGACATCCACGCCGGCCAGGCCGATCGCGGCATAGGCGGCCTGGAGTTTTTCCGGCCGCGGGTGGCGCGCCTGCAGCGCCTCCAGCGTCACGCCGGAGGCCGGCATCGCATCCAGCGGATGGGTCGCCTGGGCCGGGTCTTCGCCGGCCTCGCCCCACTGGATCAGGGTGGGCAGCGTGCCGTAAAACAGGCGCTGGCCGTCGTCGCGCACGGTGATGCGCCAGCTCAGCAGGCCGCCCGCGGTCTGGCGCGAGGCAGGCACCACGGCGCCGCGGTCCAGGCCCTGCGCGGCCAGTGCCTTCACGGCAGAGACCACGCCCGGCACGCTGGCCACAAAATGCACAAGTTGCGGGCCCTCACTGGCCACCCGCGATTGAAGCATGGCGTCGTCCATGTCGAACCAGCGCTGTTTGCCGGCCGCGCGCGCCGGTGTCACGCCGGGCTGGATCGCAATGATCTCGAAGTAGGCGCGCGGAAAAGCGGCACTCGCCACGCTGAACAGCCGGTTGTGGGTGCCCATCAGCGGGTGCTCCCCACCGGGACCGGGCGTGATGCCCAGGGTGGCTTCGCACCATTTCACGCCCTGGTCCAGGCTGGCGGCCACCACGACCAGGTGATCGACTTGGGCCATGTTCATAGCGTGACCGACCCGGTGATGCAGGTGACCGACGCGCCGCCGACCCAGACCGTGCCGTCCGCGTTGTCGCGGCTCAGGTGGGCCCGGCCGGCGCGGCCCAGGCATGTGCCTTGCGCCACCACATAACTGTCGGGCGCATGGCCCTCGGCCATCAGCCACTGCGCCAGACTGGCGTTCAGGCTGCCGGTGACCGGATCCTCGTTGATGCCCATCGGTGCCGCGAAGGCGCGCACTTCGAAGTCGGTGCTGTCTGCCGCCAGGCTGTGTTCGCTGACCGCAAACGCCCGTGCCTCCCGGCTCGATCGTGCTATCAAAAGAGAAGCGTTTTGTTCCTGATGGGCGCCGGCCACCCCGACTTTGAGACCAAACCTCTTGAGGGCCAGGTGGTCGGGTTCCAGTTGCAGCACGGTGTCGGCACTGTCCAGCAGCAGCCCCAGCCACACCGGTCCGTTGTCGAGAACCTGGGCCGCGATGATGTGTTGCGCCTTCAGTCCCAGCGCGGCCGCCACCTGGGCCAGCACCGTCGGGCTGGGCGCCGAGCGCTTGAGCGGTGGTGCGGCAAAGGCCAACTTTCCACCGGCCTGTCCTGGGCCTGCCGAAGGGTCCTGGCGGACAGGGACCAGCCCGACCTGGCACTGCTGCACGATGAGCTTCTTGCGTTTCGGCACACCGCCCGCTTCCAGCCAGGCGTGGCAGGTGCCCAGCGTGGGATGACCGGCAAACGGCAGCTCGCCGCCCGGCGTGAAGATGCGCACACGATAGTCGGCCGACGGCTCGGTGGGCGGCAGCACAAACGTGGTTTCCGACAGGTTGGTCCATTGCGCAAAACGCTGCATCGCTGCGTCGTCCAGCTCGCTGCCGTCCAGCACCACGGCCAGCGGATTGCCGAAGTAGGGCTGGGCAGTGAAGACATCGACTTGTTTGAACGGTCTGGTTTTCATGACGGCTTTGAACGGGTAAAAAATCAGGAGAGCGACATGTCCAGCACACCCTGGCTGGCCTGGCGTGCGCGCATGTTGTCGTACCAGCGTTCGATGTGTGGTCGGCTCTGGCGCTGCTGCGGCAGGCCGAACCAGCGGTGGATTTCGCAGGCAATCGGGATGTCGGCCATGGTGAAGCGTTCGCCGACCATGAAGCTGCGCTGCGCCAGGTGGGCATCCAGCACCGCCATCAGCGCCTCGACCGCGGCATTCGATTCGGCAATCACTGCTTCCTTGCGCTGCTCGGGCGGTGTGCGCACCAGTTGCCAGAAACCGGCGCGGCTGGCCGGGTTCAGCGTGGTCTGCTGCCAGTCCATCCAGCGCTCGGCGTCGAAACGTTCGCGCAGGTCGGTCGGGTACATGTCGCCCATCGCGTGTTGGGCGCACAGGTAACGCACGATGACATTGGACTCCCAGAGCACGTAGTCTCCGTCGGTTATCACCGGCACCAGCGAGTTCGGGTTCAGCGCCATGTACTCGGGCGTCTTGACCACGCCGAACAGACCACCGGCTTCGGTGCGCTGGATGTCCAGCGCCAGCTCCTGCGCGGTCCACACCACCTTTTTGACGTTGATGGAGCTCATGCGCCCCCAAACCTTCAACATCATTTGGCTCCGGCGGTTTCAGCGACGCGGGCTGTCGCGGGCTGGCTCTCACGGATCGCCGCCGCCAGGGCCGCCACCCCGGTGTTGATCTGGTCCACGCTGGCCGTCACAAAAGACAAGCGCAGGGTGCGCGCATCGGCCTGGTCGGCATAAAACGCGGCGCCTGGCACAAAGGCCACGTTTTTATCGACCGCTTTCGGCAGCAACTCGACCGCGTTCATGCCGGCCGGCAGGCGGGCCCACAAAAACATGCCGCCATCGGGCGTGTTCCAGCTGACACCTTCGGGCATCTCGCGCTTGAGCGCGGCCAGCATGGCGTCGCGCTGCGACTTGTAGAGCGCGCGAATCGTCGGCACATGGCGGTCCAGGAAACCGTCCTTCATGACCTCGGCAATCATGCGCTGGTTGAAGCCCGGGCTGTGCAGGTCGGCCGCCTGCTTGGCCTGCAGCAGCTTGGGGTACAAGGCTTTCGGCGCGACCAGGAAACCCAGGCGCAGGCCCGGGGCCAGCACCTTGGAAAACGATCCGAGGTAGAGGCAACCGTCGGGGTTGCGTGCGCTCAGCGGCAGCGGCGGCGGCGTATCGAACCACAGGTCGCCGTAGGGGTTGTCCTCGACGATGGGCAGACCCAGTTCGGCGGCTTTGGCCGACAGCGCCGCGCGGCGAGCTTCGCTCATGGTGCGGCCGGTCGGGTTCTGGAAGTTGGGCAGCACATACAGAAAACGCCCGCCCTTCGCCTTGATCGCGAGGTCGTTGACGTCGATACCCTGCTCGTCGCTGGCCACGCTGATGACCTGCGGCTCCATCGGCGTGAAAGCCTGCAGCGCGCCGAGGTAGGTCGGCGTCTCGACCAGGATGGGGCTGCCCTTGTCGATCAGGATCTTGGCCAGCAGATCGAGGCCCTGCTGCGAGCCGGTGGTGATCAGCAC
>PNNC01000085.1 GCA_013824015.1 Polaromonas sp. | reverse complement strand
GTAGCCGACGGCGCCACCCTTGTCGCCGTACTGAAGCACGGCGGTCGGGCTGGCCTTGATGCCCATCTTGTGTTCGATGCTGACGCAGTGCACGTCGTTGCGCGCGCCGAGGGCGCCATCCTTGCCCACCAGAAACTTGGGCACCACAAACAGGCTGATGCCCTTGACACCTTCGGGCGCGCCGGTCACGCGTGCCAGCACCAGGTGCACGATGTTCTCGGCCATGTCGTGTTCACCATAGGTGATGAAAATCTTGGTGCCAAACACCTTGTAGCTGCCGTCAGGCTGCGGCTCGGCACGGCTGCGCACCATCGCCAGGTCGGAGCCGGCCTGCGGCTCGGTCAGGTTCATGGTGCCGGTCCACTGGCCGCTGACCAGCTTCTCGAGGTAGACTGCCTTGAGATCGTCGGAGCCGGCCGTCAGCAGGGCTTCAATCGCGCCGTCGCTGAGCAGCGGGCACAGCGCAAAACTCATGTTGGCCGAATTGAGCATCTCGCCGCAGGCCGCGCCAATCGTCTTGGGCAGGCCCTGGCCGCCAAAGTCGACCGGATGCTGCAGGCCCTGCCAGCCGCCTTCGGCGTATTGCTTGTAGGCCTGCTTGAAGCCGGGCGTGGTGGTGACCACGCCGTCTTTCCAGCTGGAAGGATTCTTGTCGCCTTCCCAGTTCAGCGGCGACAACACCCCCTCGTTGAATTTGGCGCACTCCTCGAGCACCGCCTGGGCGGTCTCGAAGCCGGCTTCTTCAAATCCCGGGATCTGCGCCACGGCATCGATGTCGGCCAGGTGCTTGATGTCAAACAGCATGTCCTTGAGGGGGGCTTTGTAGCTCATGTTTTAGTCTCCGCGAATATCGTCAGTCCCGCCGGGTTCGCGGGCACAAAAAAAAGGCGCCGCTGCGGCGCCCTTGTCTTTTAAAGGGCCTTGACCAGCTCGGGCACCGCGGCAAACAGGTCGGCTTCGAGGCCGTAGTCAGCCACGCTGAAGATCGGGGCTTCCGCGTCCTTGTTGATGGCCACAATCACCTTGCTGTCCTTCATGCCGGCCAGATGCTGGATCGCGCCGCTGATGCCGGCAGCGATGTAGAGCTGGGGGGCGACGATCTTGCCGGTCTGGCCGACCTGCCAGTCATTGGGCGCGTAGCCGGCGTCCACCGCGGCACGCGAGGCGCCGAGCGCGGCACCGAGCTTGTCGGCCAGCGGCGTCATGACTTCGTTGAATTTCTCGGCGCTGCCCAGCGCACGGCCGCCACTGACGATGATCTTGGCGGCGGTCAGTTCGGGGCGGTCGCTCTTGGCGATTTCGCTGCCGACAAACACCGACTTGCCGCTGTCGGCCTCGCCGCTGACCACGTCCACCGCAGCCGAACCACCGGTGGCGGCCGCCGCGTCAAAACCGGTGGTGCGCACGGTGATGACTTTGGTCGCGTCTGTGCTCTGCACCATGGCGATCGCATTGCCGGCGTAGATCGGGCGCTCGAAGGTGTCGGCCGCATCGACCTTGGTGATGTCGGAGATCTGGCCAACATCGAGCAGCGCGGCCACACGCGGCGCGATGTTCTTGCCCGAAGCCGTGGCCGGGAACAGGATGTGAGAGTAGCTGCCGGCCAGCTTGATGACCTGGGCGGCCATGTTTTCGGCCAGGCCGTGTTCAAAATGCGCGCCATCCACATGGATGACCTTCGCGACACCGGCGATCTGGCTGGCGGCCTGGGCGGCGGGACCGGCGTTCAGGCCGGCCACCAGCACATGGACGTCACCACCGCACTGGGCGGCGGCGGTCACGGTGTTCAGGGTGGCGGGACGGATGCTGGCGTTGTCGTGTTCTGCGATGACGAGTGCGGTCATGTCGATTCCCTCACTTAGATTACTTTGGCTTCATTGCGCAGCTTGTCCACCAGCGTGGCGACGTCGGGCACCTTGATGCCGGCGCTGCGTTTCGGTGGCTCGCTGACCTTGAGCGTCTTGATGCGCGGCTTGACATCGACACCGAGTTCTTCCGGCTTGATGTTGTCGAGCTGCTTTTTCTTGGCCTTCATGATGTTGGGCAGCGTCACGTAACGCGGCTCGTTCAGGCGCAGGTCGGTCGTGATGATGGCCGGCAGCGTCAGCGACAGGGTTTCCATGCCGCCGTCGACCTCGCGCATGACCACGGCCTTGCCGTCGGCCACGTCGACCTTGGAGGCAAACGTCGCCTGCGGCCAGCCCAGCAGCGCGGCCAGCATCTGGCCGGTCTGGTTGCAGTCGTCGTCAATCGCCTGCTTGCCCAGGATCACCAGTTGCGGCTGTTCTTTTTCGACCAGCGCCTTGAGCAGCTTGGCCACGGCCAGCGGCTGCAGTTCTTCAGCGGTTTCCACCAGGATGGCGCGGTCGGCGCCAATGGCCATCGCGGTGCGCAGGGTTTCCTGGCATTGCGCGACGCCGCAGCTGACGGCGATGACCTCGGTGACCACGCCTTTTTCCTTGAGGCGGGTGGCTTCCTCGACGGCGATCTCGTCAAACGGATTCATGCTCATCTTGACGTTGGCGATATCAACGCCGCTGCCGTCGGACTTGACGCGAACCTTGACGTTGTAATCAACAACACGTTTGACGGGGACCAGGACCTTCATGGGGAGAACTCCAGAGTTAGTGATTGACGTTCACGTAAAGCGTTTGATTCTATGCTGCAGCTGCACAACAGCCCCCTGGACCGCAGTCTGCTGCGGGGACATTGCAGCGCTCCTTGCATAAAAAAGAACGATCGTTCTATTTCATTATAAAGACCCGGCCAGGTCCGGTTAGAGCCTCCGACCCAATGTCCTGTTGCCGGGGCGACAAATCGGATCCTCAATTAACAGACCGATGGGTCGGTTAATTGGGGTAAGTAGGGACAGACTGCGGCGAATCGCTGGCATACAGTCTGTTTTCCGGATGAAACAGCGGCCAGGCGCCGCCGGATCGTCCCCACGAGTAACCTGGTCAGCCTGCTGACCGTTCCGGAGCACTGAATGAAGATCAAACCCATCGCCGCCGCCCTGCTGACTGTCTGCAGCGGTCTCGCTTCTGCCCAGACCGTTCTGACCGTTTCGAGCTGGCTGCCGCCTACCCACTCGCTGAGCATGGCGCAAAAGGAATGGTGCGATCTGCTCGAGAAAAACACCACCGGCAAGATGAAATGCAACATCCTGCCGCGCGGCGTCACGGCTGCGCCGGGCACCATGGACGCGATCAAGAACGGCCTGGCCGATGTGTCCTACACCGTGCACGGCTACACACCCGGACGTTTCCTGTACACCCAGATGTCCGAGTTCCCCTTCCTGGGCAACACGGCCGAGCCGATTTCCGTGGCCTTCAACAAGGTGGCCATGAAAAATCCGCAGTTCCAGGCGGAACACCAGGGCGTGAAGGTCATTTCGTTCTTTACTCACGGCCCCGGCATCGTGTTCAATACCAAGCGGCCGGTGACCAACGTGGCGGACTTGGGCGGCCTGAAGTGGCGCGTCGGCGGCGGCATGGTCAATGAAATCTCGAAAACACTGGGCATGAACGTCACGCTCAAACCGGCGCCCGACTCGTATGAACTGCTGTCCGGCGGGGTCATGGACGGCACGCTGTTCCCGGCCGAGTCCACCGAGTCCTTCAAGATCGACAAGATCATCAAACACGCCACCCTCTTTCCCGGCGGCCTGTACAACACCAGCTTTGTGTTCATGATGAACCAGGCCAAATACGACAAGCTGTCTGCGGATGAAAAGAAGGCGGTTGACGCCATCTCCGGCGAAGTCGCGGCGCGTATTTACGGCCGCGGCTGGGACAAGGTGGACCGCCGCGCGATGGCGCTGATGCAGGCCAACAACGTGCAGATCGTCAAGGCCGATGCGAAGTTCGTTGCCGACGTCAAGGCCAAGACGGCGCCGCTCGAGCAGAAGTGGGTCAAGGACGCCGAGGCCAAGGGCCTGAAGGATGCGGCCAAAATCCTCGCCGAATTCCGCGCCGAAATCGCCCGCCAGGAAAAGTAAGCACCCGGCGCGTGACGCCCGACAGCGCGGCCTCATGGACAATGAGGCCGCGTTTTTCATGGATTGAGGCAAAGATTGAACAAGCTTGTTGAAACGGTATGCGGCCTGCTGGCTGCGTCTGCCCTGTTCGCCATCATGGTGCTGACGTTTTTTGACGTGGGCGGCCGCAAGATACTCTCCAACTCGATTCCCGGTTCGCTCGAACTGACGGAGCTGCTGATGGTGGTGGTGATTTTTGCCGCGCTGCCGCTGGTGTCGCTGCGGGGTGAACATGTGGTGTTCGACTCGCTCGACAGCTACCTGTCGCCAGCGGTCCGTCAAATCCAGCGCGCGCTGATGCAGGCGGTCTGTGCCGCCGTGTTGCTGGGCCTGGGCTGGCTGATGTGGCAGACCGGCGGCCAGTTCCTGGAAACCGGCGAAACCACGGCCCAGCTGAAAATCCTGAAAGCCCCCTTCATGTACGGCATGGCCGTGTTGTGCATGGTCGCCGGACTGATCCACCTGGGACTGGTGTTCCGCCCCAGCGCGGCGCAGGAAGCCGGCGAAGGGGTCACGTTGTGACCGAAGCACTGCTTGGCTTCGCCGCCATTTTTGTTCTGGCGCTGCTGCGCCTGCCGCTGGCCTTCGCCATGGGCATCGTCGGTATCGTCGGCATGGGCCTGACCCGCGGCTGGCTACCGGCCCTTGCCAGCACCGCGCAGGTGGTGCACGAGACCGGCTTTGCCTACACGCTGTCGGTGATCCCGCTGTTCATCCTGATGGGCAACTTCGTCGCGAAAGCCGGCCTGGCCCATGAGCTGTTCCACGCCGCCTATGCCTTCATCGGCCACCTGCGCGGCGGCCTGGCCCACGCCACCGTGATGGCCTGTGCCGGTTTCGGCGCGATCTGCGGTTCCTCGATTGCCACCGCTGCGACCATGAGCAAGGTGGCCTACCCGTCGATGAAAAAACTCGGCTACAGCGACTCGCTGTCCACCGGCGTGATCGCCGCCGGGGGGACGCTGGGCATCATGATCCCGCCATCGACCATCATGGTGATTTACGGCATCGTGACGGAAACCAACATCGGCAAGCTGTTCGCGGCCGGCGTGATTCCCGGCCTGATGATCGCGCTGCTGCTGATGCTGGCGGTGCTGTTCATGACCTTCTTGGACCCGGAGCACGCGCCGGCCGGTGAAAAGACGTCCTGGTCCGAACGCTGGAAAGCGCTGCGCGGCATCTGGGGCGTGTTGCTGCTGATGCTGCTGGTGCTGGGCGGCATTTACGGCGGCGTCTTTACCGCCACCGAAGGCGCCGGCATAGGCGCGGCAGGCGCCTTCCTGTTCGCGCTGGCCAGGCGCCGGCTCACGGTCAGGGCCACGCTGGAGGTGCTGGTGGAATCCGCGCGCACCACGGCGATGCTGTTCACCCTGCTGATCGCAGCCACGATCTTCGCCAACTTCATGAATTTCACGTCCATGCCCGGCGATCTGAAGGAGTGGATCACCCACCTCGGGCTGTCACCCCTGATGGTGGTGGCGGCGATGATGCTGATTTACGTCGTGCTGGGCACGGTGATGGAAGAACTGACCATGGTGCTGCTGACCATCCCGCTGTTTTTCCCCATCGTCGTGTCGCTGGGTTTTGATCCGGTCTGGTTCGGCGTGCTGATCGTCATGGTGATCCAGATCGGGCTGATCTCGCCGCCGGTCGGCATGAACCTGTTTGTGCTGAACACGCTGCTGCCGCGGGTCGGCCTGGCCAACATCTTCCGCGGCGTCTGGCCGTTTGTGTTCATGCAGATCGTTGCGCTGGGCCTGTTGCTGGCCTTTCCCGCATTGAGCCTGTGGCTGCCCTCGTTCATGAAGTAGGGCCTGTCAACCGGCCCCGGCGCGCTGCAGCACGATGCCGGGTGCGCGAATGGCGATGCCGGCTTCACCGAGCGTGCGCAGGATCGTCAGGTGGATGGTGGAACGCAGCGCCAGCGCGCCGGTTTCCGGGTTGGTGATCCAGTAGGTCAGCGTGAACTCCAGGCCTTCGGCGCCGAACGCGGACAGGGCCGCAAAGGCCGCGGGGTCTGCCAGCACGCGCTCCTGGACATTGGCGGCATCCACCAGCAAGCCCATCACCCGGTCCACGTCGGTGCCGTAGTCGACCGACAGCACGATGGTCTGGGCAGTGCGCGGATCGGCGCGGGAGATGTTTTCGACCCGGTTGATCACCAGCATTTCGTTGGGCACGATGGACTCGCGGCCGTTCAGTGCGCGGATCACGCTGTAGCGGGCATTGATGTCGCTGATGCGGCCTTCGTAGTTGTCCACCTTGATGGTGTCACCGATGCGCAGTTGCCGCTCGGCCAGGATGACAAAGCCGCTGACATAGTTGGAGGCCAGCTTCTGCAGCCCGAAACCGACCCCGACACCAATCGCGCCGCCGAGCACCGACAGCGCGGTCAGGTCGATGCCAACCGCCGACAGCGCCACCAGCAGGCCGACAAACATCAGCAGCGCACGGGTGGCGTTGCTGAGCGCCTTGCGCAGCGACAGCTGGCTGCCGGTGGCCGACTTGAGCAGCCGCATCTCGATGGCCGACGATATCCACAGCGTGATGATCAGCACGATGCAGGCGGTCACGCCGCCCTCGATGATGGTGCGCACCGACAGCGTGGCGTCGCCCACTTTCCAGCGGATGTCGTCGAGCTCCTCCAGCACCAGCGGCAGCAGCCCGCTGACCCACAGCACCATGGCGACCCAGGCCACCCAGGAAATGCTGCGCTCCAGGATGCGCACCAGCGGCGCATCGACAAACACCACCTGCAGCACCTTGACGCCCAGGCGGATCACCGCGAGTGCGACCAGCACCGGAATGGCGATCTTGAACACCGCGACCGGCATCCAGCGCGCCAGCAGCATGAAAGACAGGTAAGCCAGCGACAGCAGCAGCAGCGGAAACATCACGCCGTCGATGATCTGCCGGCCAAACCAGATCGAGCGTTCGTCGGGCAGGCCGCTGGCGCGGCGCACGCCCCAGACCAGCAGCCAGGCCAGCGCGACGCAGCCCAGCAGGATCGCCAGTTCAGCCAGCGCGGTGGGCTGGGTGATGTTGGCCAGCCAGGCGTCCAGATCCTCGATGCGGGCGCTTGGCCGGGTCAGCTTGGCCATAACGGCTTCCTCTTGTCAATAAAAGCCTGCACGCCCTCCTGCGCCACCGGATGAACCATGTTGCAGGCCATGGCCTGTCCGGCCAGCTGGTAGGCGGCGGCGATGCCGGTTTCGCGCTGCTGGTAGAACAGTGCCTTGCCGATGGCCACGGCTTCACGCGGTTTGGCCAGAATCGCCAGCGCCATCTGCTCGATGGCGGCGTCGAGTTCCTCGAGCGGCACCACCCGGTTGACCAGGCCGCGGGTGCGGGCCTCCTCGGCCGTGATGAAGCCGCCGGTCAGCAGCATTTCCATCGCCTGTTTGGCGGGAATGTTGCGCACCAGCGGCACGCTGGGTGTGGCGCAGAACAGTCCGACGTCAATGCCGTTGACGCCAAAACTGGCCGGGCTGGCGGCAATCGCCAGGTCACATTGCGCCACCAGCTGGCAGCCGGCCGCCGTGGCCACGCCCTGCACCCGGGCCAGCACCGGCACCGGCAGGTTCTGGATCGCCAGCATCATGCGGGTGCATTGCGCAAACAGCTTCTGGTAGTAGGCCAGCTCGGGTTGCGCGCGCATTTCCTTGAGGTTGTGGCCGGCGCAAAACGCCTTGCCCTGCGCCGCCAGCACCACCAGGCGCGCCTGCGGGTCGGCGGCGACCGCATCCAGCGCGGCCTGCAAGGCGGCCAGCATCTCTTCGCTCAGGGTGTTGAAGGCCGCCGGGCGATTGAGCGTGATCCGGTGGACACCGCGCGCATCGCGGCTGTGTATCACCGCCTCGGTCATCGATGGCATCAACATCTCCGCCATGAAAACTACAGGTCAGCCAGCACGCGGATGTGGGCTTCCACGCTGCGGGCCAGGGCCTTGAGGTTGTAGCCGCCTTCGAGCGAGGACACAATGCGCCCGCCCGCGTGGCGGTGGGCGACATCCTTGATGCGCTGGGTGATCCAGGCATAGTCCTGTTCGTCGAGGCCGAGCTGGCCGAGGTCGTCGTCCCGGTGCGCGTCGAAACCGGCGCTGATGAAAATCATCTGCGGCTTGAACGCTTCCAGCCGCGGCATCCACATCGCCTCGATCAGGTCGCGCACCGCCGCACCCTTGGTGTAGGCCGGGATCGGCAGGTTGACCATGTTGTCGCCGCCGCTGGTGCCGCCGTGCGGATAAAACGGATGCTGGAAAAAACTGACCATCAGAATGCGGTCATCGCCGCGGATGATGTCTTCGGTGCCGTTGCCGTGGTGCACATCGAAGTCGACAATCGCGACCCGCTCCAGGCCGTGCCGCTCCAGCGCGTACTTGGCGGCGATCGCCACATTGTTGAAAAAGCAGAATCCCATGGCGTGGTCGCGGCAGGCATGGTGGCCCGGCGGGCGCACCGCGCAAAAGGCGTTCTCGACCTCGCCAGCCATCACCGCATCGGTGGCGGCCAGCGCCGCGCCGGCGCCGCGCAGGATGGCGTTCCAGGTGAAGGCGTTGAGCGCGGTGTCCGGATCGATCTGGGCGTACTGCGGGCCGCCCGCGAAGGCGTCGTCAGCGAGCTGGTCACCCAGCCCGCGGATGGCGGCGATCATCATGCGGTCATGGCCGAGTTCAACGTCGGCCAGCGAAGCCAGCGGGGCTTCGCGCCGGTCCAGTGCATCCCCCACACCGGTGATCAGCAACCGGTCTTCAATCGCGTCCAGACGTTCCGGACACTCGGGATGGCCAGGGCCCATCTCGTGTTTTCGACAGTCGGCGTGGGTGAAGTACGCGGTGGCATTCATAACGGAATTTTTTACGGTAAGGTTGATGGCATGAACGCAAAACAGAAAATTCAGGCGCTATTGAATCAGCTTAACACGGTCATTGTGGGCAAAGCTGCCCAGGTCCAGGACTGCGTCGCCTGCCTGCTGGCCGGGGGGCATTTGCTGATTGAAGACGTGCCCGGCGTCGGTAAAACCACGCTGGCCCACGCCCTGTCGCGCTCTTTCGGCCTGCAGTTTTCCCGCGTGCAGTTCACCGCCGACCTGATGCCCAGCGACCTGACCGGCGTGTCCATTTACGAGCGGCAGAAAGAAAGCTTTGTGTTCCATCCCGGCCCGGTGTTTGCGCAGGTGCTGCTGGCCGACGAAATCAACCGTGCCAGCCCGCGCACGCAGAGCGCGCTGCTCGAGGCCATGGAAGAAAAACAGGTCACCGTCGAAGGCGAAACCCGGCCGCTGCCGGTGCCGTTTTTTGTGATCGCGACGCAAAACCCGCATGACCAGCTTGGCACCTACGCCCTGCCCGAGTCGCAACTGGACCGTTTCCACATGCGCATTTCACTCGGTTATCCCGACCGTGCTGCCGAACGGCTGCTGCTCGGCGGCAGCGACCGTCGCGACATGGTGGACAAGCTCGAAACATTGCTGACCCCCCACGACCTGCTGGAGCTGCAGCAGGAAGTGCTGCAGGTGTATGCGGCCGAGCCGCTGCTCAACTACCTGCAGGACCTGATCGCCGCCACCCGTTCGGGCCAGTGGTTTTTGCAGGGCCTGAGCCCGCGCGCCGGCATCGCGGTGATGCGCGCCGCACGCGCCCAGGCCTTTTTGAGCGGCCGCGATTATGTGGCGCCCGACGACGTGGTCGCGGTGCTGCCCCAGACTGCCGCCCACCGGCTGGTGCCGGTCACCAGCGCCGGCCGCGGTTCGGTCGAGCAGGTGCGCGCCATGCTCGAGGCCGTGCCGCTTCCATAAAATGAGACCCCCCCGAAGCGCCTTCGGCGCCTCCCCCCCAGGGGGGCGCCACCAGCGGCCCGGCCCCTCGACAGGCTCAGGACAGGCCAAGGCCGCTTCCTCAGTGGCCCGCGAATGGAATCCTGTGACCCTCGTGCGCGGCAGGTTCCAGCAATGGTGGCAAAGCCGCCTGCCGCTCAGCGACAGCGTGCTGCTGACCCAGCGCAACGTCTACATCCTGCCGACCCGGCCCGGACTGATGCTGGCGCTCACGCTGATGGTGCTGCTGGTGGCCTCCATCAATTACCAGCTCAACCTGGGCTACCTGCTGACCTTTCTGCTGGCTGGCAGCGCCGTCACCGGCATGCATGTGTGCCACGGTACGCTGCGCGGCCTTGCCATGAATTTGATAGCACCCACGCCCCAGTACGCAGGGGCTGCAGCCATTTTTGATGTCAAGCTCACGAACACCCGGCGGTCGCCCCGGCATGGCATCGGCCTGAGCGTCCTGGGCGCGCCGGACGGCCCCCACTGGGCCTGGACCGACGTGCCGGCCGAAGGCAGCAGCACGGTGCAGGTGGCCTTCACACCGTCCCGGCGCGGCCTGCACCGCCTGCCCACGCTGACCGCCGAAACACGGTTTCCGCTCGGCACCTTCCGCGTCTGGACCGTCTGGCGGCCGGCGGCGCAGTTGCTGGTCTACCCGGCGCCGGAACGCCAGCCCCCGCCGCTGCCGCCGGGCGAACCCCGGTCCGGCGCAGCCAGCGCAACGGCGCGGGTGCAAAGCAGCGGCGACTTCGACAGCGTGCGCAGCTACCGGCGCGGCGACCCGCTCAAGCTGGTGATGTGGAAAAAGGCCGCCAAGGCGGACGAGCAGGGCAACGGCCTGGTGGTGCGTGATGCCCAGCAGGCGCAACGCCATGAACTCTGGCTGGATTTTGTGCAGGCCGGTTCGCTGGACACCGAAGCGAGGCTGTCTCGCCTGTGCGCCTGGTTGCTGCAGGCCGACAAGCTCGGCCTGAGTTATGGGCTGCGATTGCCGGGGGTGCAGATCAAGCCGTCCAGCGGGGAGGCGCACAAACGGCAATGTCTGGAGGCGCTGGCTCTATGTTGAGCAGCGCCGACAAGTCAGCCCTGGACGCTGGCGAGCTCTCTTCTCCCGTTCAGGCTGAGCCTGTCGAAGCCTGTGCAAGCTTGTGCGGAGGTGGATCTTCGAGCAAGCCGGGTCTCGCCCCGGCGGGCGAGGCACTTTTCTTTGCGTCGCCAAAGAAAAGTACCCAAAAGAAAGGCGACCCGATGGTCCGGGTTCCTCCGCTTCGCTACGGGCAACCTGCGGTGCTCGCGAAAAATGGGGTCGAGCTCGAACTCGCTTCGCTCAGACAATCGCTCGTCCTGATCCGTTTTCAGCTCCGCTCCTCGGCCCAGCCCGACGGGTGGGGAAAACGAATGCGGATGCGGGGAGGCGAGGACGCGCAAAGCGCGTCCTCGCCGGAACCCGGTCCCGAATCCGCCCCCGTTCCCGATCCCACCACCCTTCTGTATGCGCCGAGGAGCGCAGGGCCAGACGGATCAGGGCTGGCGTTGTTTGAGCGAAGCGAGTTTAGCCAGACCCCGGCTGGACCGAGCACCGCAGGTTGCCCCGTAGCGCAGCGGAGGGGTCGCAGACAGCAGGGTCGCCTTTTCTTTGCTTACTTTCTTTTGGCGAGACAAAAGAAAGTGAGTTGCCGCCGGGCAACCCCCGGCCAACGGTCGCAGGCCCTGAGCCGGACCTGCGGGGAAGCCAAATGCTGACCCGCCTCCAATCCCTGCCTCGCGACAGCCGCGACACCCTGTTCCTTCTGGCGGTCATCGCCTGGGTGCTGATGCCGCAGGTCCCGCACCTGCCCTGGTGGTGCAGCGTCATGGCCGCGGGCATGTTGCTGTGGCGTGGAACCCTGGCTTTTGCCAACAAGCCGCTTCCGGGCAAATGGTGGCTGCTGGTGCTGCTGGGGATGGCCGTCGGCGCGACGCTGCTGACGCACAAGACCCTGCTGGGCCGCGATGCCGGGGTCACGCTGATCGTGATCCTGCTGGCGCTCAAGACCCTGGAACTGCGCGCCCGGCGCGATGCCTTCGTGGTGTTTTTCCTCGGCTTTTTCACCATGCTGACCAACTTCTTCTACTCCCAGTCGCTGCTGACGGCTTTCAGCATGCTGCTCGGGCTGCTGGGCCTGTTGACGGCACTGGTCAATGCCCACATGCCGGTGGGCAAACCGCCGCTGCTGCAGGCCGCCCGAACCGCCGGCTGGATGGCGCTGCTGGGCGCGCCGGTGATGGTGGTGCTGTTCCTGCTGTTTCCGCGGCTGGCGCCGCTGTGGGGCACACCGTCGGACGCGATGACCGGACGCAGTGGCCTGAGCGCCACCATGCAGGTCGGCACGATAGCCAGCCTGGCGCTGGACAGCAGCATCGCGATGCGCATCGCGTTCCAGGGGCCGCCGCCGCCGCAGCGTGAGCTGTACTTCCGCGGACCGGTGCTCTCGACCTTCGACGGCCGCCAATGGCTTGCCTCGTCGGAGTCACGCTTCCCGTCGCGCTACAAGCTGGACGACAGGCTCAGCGTCGAAGGCGCCGCCCTGTCCTACCAGGTCACCCTGGAGCCAACCAACCGTCCCTGGCTGTTTGTCATGGAGGCCGCCGCCGAAAGCCCGGTGGTTCCCGGCTACCGCACGCGCATGAGCAGCGAGCTGCAGTGGTTCACCGACCGCCCTGTCACCGACCTGCTGCGCTACCAGGTGCAGAGCCATCCGGTGTTCCGGCACGGGCCGGTCAGCCCGGAGGTGGGGCTGCAGGAGTTTGTCGAACTTCCGCCGGGCTTCAATCCGCGCACCCTGGCGCTGGCCGCCGAGATCCGGCGGGACCCGCGTTACGCGCAGGCGGACAGCCGCGCGCTGGTGCAGGTGGCCATGGACCGGCTGCGCAGCGGCGGCTATGTCTACACGCTGGAGCCGGGGGTGTACGGCGTCAACACCGCCGACGAATTCTGGTTCGACCGCAAGCAGGGTTTTTGCGAACACATCGCCTCCAGCTTTGTGGTGCTGATGCGGGCGATGGACGTCCCGGCGCGTATCGTCACCGGCTACCAGGGCGGCGAGCTCAATTCCGTGGACGGCTTCTGGGTGTTGCGCCAGAGCGATGCGCACGCCTGGGCCGAGGTCTGGCAGGCCGGCGAAGGCTGGGTGCGGGTGGACCCGACTTCCGCGGTGTCACCCGGACGCACCGGCGCCTTCCAGCGCCTGGCGACGCCGCAGGGCATCGTCGGCCAGACCCTGGGCAACCTCAATCCCAACCTGTCGGCGCAACTGCGCGCCGCCTGGGAAGCGGTCAACAACCGCTGGAACCAGTGGGTGCTCAACTACACCCAGGGCAAACAGCTGGACCTGCTCAAGAATATTGGCTTCGAGTCCCCCAGCTGGGAAGACCTCAGTTATGTGCTGATTGCCATCGTGGTCGGGGTGAGTGCCGGCGGGGCGGTCTGGGCCTGGTGGGACAAGACCCAGCACGACCCGTGGCTGCGGCTGCTGGAGCGGGCGCGCAGGCGGCTGGGCCGCGCCGGCCTGGCCAGCCACGCCGCCAGTTCACCGCGCCAGCTGGCGCAGCAGGTGCTGGCACAGCGGGGCAGCGAGGGCCAGGACATCCACGACTGGCTGATGCAGCTCGAAGCCCAGCGTTATGCCGATGCCACTGGCCCAGGCGCAGGCGCCGGCATCAGCCTGGCCCGGCTCAAAAAACAGTACGCTGGACTGCGCTGGCCGGTTTGAGTCTCCGTCCCACACGCGGGTCCCTGAAACTGCAGCCATACTGTGGCCCTCCGCTGCTGTTTGGTCCCGTGTTTTCAGGAAACGCTTTTTCGCATGATCTCTTCCCCGTTTTCCGTGCTGCTGGCTTGCCGCCGCTTCATCGCTCCTTTTTTGATAGCTGCCTGCGCAGGCGGGACATGGGCTGCAGGCCCAAAAGACAGTAAATCCCGAAAGGCCGCGAGCCGCACGCCGGTCACGCAGGAGCAGGCGCCGCGCTACGCCGACCGCCCGGAAGCCATGGCGTTTGCCGACGACCTGGCCAGCCGGCGCGACCTGGACGCGCAGTGGGTGCGCCAGAGCCTGGGCCAGGCCCGTTACCTGCCGACCGTGGTGCGCCTGATGCAACCGGCCGCCAAACCGTTCACCAAAAACTGGCGTGTCTACCGCAGCCGCTTCATCGATCCGGTCCGTATCGCCGCCGGTGTGCGCTTCTGGCAGGACAACCAGGCCGCGCTGGCGCGCGCCGAAGCCGAGTACGGCGTGCCCGCAGAAATCATCGTCGGCATCATCGGCGTGGAAACCATTTACGGACGCGACACCGGCAAATTCCGGGTGCTGGACGCGCTGGCCACGCTGGCCTTCGACTTCCCGGCCTCGCACCCGCGCGCGCGCGAGCGCAGCGCATTCTTCAAGGGCGAGATCGAACAGTTCCTGACGCTGCAAAGCCGGCTGGGCAGCGACCCGTTCGCGGCACTGGGCAGTTACGCCGGCGCCATGGGCATGCCGCAGTTCATGCCCTCGAGCCGCAACAAATACGCGGTGGACTTCGACGGCGACGGCAACATCGACCTGTGGAACAGCCCGGCCGACGTGATCGGTTCGGTCGCCAACTACTTCAAGGCCTTCAACTGGCAGCCCGGCATGCCCACCCACTACCCGGTCAGCTTCGACAGCAGCCGGCTCGACATGGACGCGCTGATGGCGCCCGACATCCTGCCGACCTTCAGCGTGGCCAGCCTCACGGCCAAAGGCGCGGTGCTCGAAGGCGCCGCGCTGCAGCACACCGGCCCGCTGGCGCTGATTGAACTGCTCAACGGTGATCCGGCCAAAGGCGGCAGCGCGCCGATCTATGTTGCGGGCACCGAGAACTTCTACGCGATCACACGCTACAACTGGAGCAGTTATTACGCGATGTCGGTGATCGAACTGGGGCGGGAAGTGGCGGCCCAAAGAAACAGCGGCAACTGAGGAGGCCTCACACCGGCTGGATCGTGATGTCCACCGTCATGGTCTCTTCGCCGCCGCCCTGGCGCACACCCTTGATCGGGGGGCAGGCGTTGTAGTCGGTGCCCATGGCCAGGCGCACATGGCGCTCGTCGATCAGGCAGCTGTGCGTCACGTCGATGCTGACCCAGCGCCGCGCGGCCACATCGAGGCAGACATCGACCCAGGCGTGGCTGGCCAGGTCCGGCTCGTTGGCGGCATAAAAATACCCGCTGACATACCGCGCTGGAATGCCCAGGCTGCGGCAGATCGCCACCATCACATGGGCCTGGTCCTGGCACACACCGGCGCCGGCTTCAAACGCCTGCAAGGCCGTGGTGGTCACCGTCGTGCTATTTTTTTGATAGCTGACTGCCGCCGCCACACCCCGGCTCAGGGCCAAAAGATGGCCCAGGTCCGCACGCCCCGCGACGGGGGACGCCACAAAGCCGCGGCCAAACTCGGCCAGCCGCTCGTGCGGTGTCGCCAGATGCGTGGCGCGCAGGAAAAACGCCGGATGGGGCATGGTGTCCGCATCCGTGAATTCGGCAACACCGAAGGTCTCGACGTCGCCCGCGGCATTCACCAGGCTCCAGCGCACGTTGTCGGCGACCTGGCCCACAAAGGTGTAGGAGCTGACCTTGTTGCCAAAGGCGTCCGTCTGCTCGAACAGTTTTTCGGGCGCGCCCAGGCTCCAGAAATGCACGGTCTGCGCCGGCCCGGACAGCGGCGTCAGCCACATGGTCTGCAGGGCATAACGCAGCGGCTCGGTGTAGCGGTAGTCGGTGACGTGGCGGACGTGCAGTTTCATCAACTGGTCGCCGGCACCAGGAAATCGCGGCTGATGTAGGCACCGAGTTCGTTCACGCGGTCCAGGAACTGGGTCAGGTAGGCATGCAGGCCGGTGGCCAGGATTTCGTCGATGCGGGCGTACTGCAGGTCGGCCGACAGCTTGCCGGCGCGGCGCACGGTTTCGCAGGTGGTGTCGTCGGTCACCAGCTTGAGGTTGTTCACCACCTCCTGCAGGCTGGCGGCCAGCGAACGCGGCATGTCGGCGCGCAGGATCAGCAGCTCGGCCACACGTTCGGGCTTGATCACGTTGCGGTAGACGCGGCGGTAGATCTCGAAGGCGCTGACGCTGCGCAGGATCGCGCTCCAGTGGTAGAAGTCGTACTCCTGGTCCTTCTCGCTGGCGGCGCCGTAGAAGTCGCTCTGCACCGCGTGGAACTTGACGTCGACCAGCCGGGCGGTGTTGTCGGCGCGTTCGAGGAAGGTGCCCAGGCGCATGAAATGCAAGGCCTCGTCCTGCAGCATGGTGCCCACCGTCACGCCGCGCGACAGGTGCGAGCGGAACTTGACCCATTCGAAAAACTGGCCAGGGTCGCGCTCGAACTCGCCGTTGCGCAACATGCGGAAAATTTCCAGGTAGGTCTGGTTCTGGGTTTCCCAGACCTCGGTGGTCAGCGTGCCACGCACCGCGCGCGCATTTTCGCGGGCATTCTTCAGGCAGGAGATGATGCTCGACGAGTTTTTTTCGTCACGCACCATGAAGTCCATCACGTCACGGGCGCTGATCGCGCCGTATTTGCCTTCGTAGGCGGACGACAGCTCGCTGATGCTCAGCAGCCCCTGCCAGCCGACCTGGGCCACCGCGGTCGATTGCGGCAGCAGCGAGGTCTGGTAGTTGACGTCCAGCATCCTCGCGGTGTTTTCGGCGCGCTCTGTATAGCGGGACATCCAGAAAAGGTGATCAGCGGTTCTTGAAAGCATGATGAGTCCTTTCCCTGTTAGTTCGATTTAAAGGACTGAGACTGGCCAGACTGCGACTGGCTTTGTGACTGCCCGGACTGCGATTGCGTCTGCGACTGGCCCGCGGCGTAGTTGTCGTCTTCCAGCACCCAGGTGTCCTTGGTGCCGCCGCCCTGCGAGGAGTTGACCACCAGCGAGCCGTCTTTGAGCGCCACCCGGGTCAGGCCGCCCGGCACCATCTGCACCGTCTTGCCGCTGAGCACAAACGGCCGCAGGTCGATGTGGCGCGGCGCGATGCCGCTGTCCACATAGGTCGGGCAGGTCGACAGGCTCAGCGTCGGCTGGGCAATGTAGCCGGCCGGGTTGGCGATCACGGCCTTGCGGAAATCCTCGATCTCGGCCTGCGTCGATGCCGGGCCAACCAGCATGCCGTAGCCGCCGGCGCCATGCACTTCCTTGACCACCAGGTCCTTCATGTTGGCCAGCGTGTAGGCCAGGTCGTCCGCATTGCGGCACATATAGGTCGGCACGTTCTTGAGGATCGGTTTTTCGCCGAGATAGAACTCGATCATCTTCGGCACATAGGGATAGATCGACTTGTCGTCGGCGACGCCGGTGCCGATCGCGTTGCACAGCGCGACATTGCCGCTGCGGTAGACATTGAGCAGGCCGGCGCAGCCAAGCGTCGAGGTCGGGCGGAAGGCCAGCGGATCGAGGAAGTCGTCATCGACGCGGCGGTAGATCACGTCGACGCGTTTCGGGCCGCGTGTGGTCCGCATGTACACAAAGTTGTCCTTGACGAACAGGTCCTGGCCCTCGACCAGTTCCACGCCCATCTGCTGCGCCAGGAAGGCATGTTCGAAATAGGCCGAGTTGTACATGCCGGGGGTCAGCACCACCACCGTCGGCTCGGCGCGGTGCGCCGGCGAGTTGTCGCGCAGGGTCTCCAGCAACAGGTCGGGGTAGTGGGCCACAGGCGCGACCCGGTTCTCGCTGAACAGGTCGGGGAACAGCCGCATCATCATCTTGCGGTCTTCCAGCATGTAGCTCACGCCGCTGGGCACCCGCAGGTTGTCTTC
>PNNC01000233.1 GCA_013824015.1 Polaromonas sp. | reverse complement strand
GCCGCGGCGGCCAGCATATCCAGGTGTTCGGCGGCGGCGGCGGCGTGATCGTGCCGCCGGAAATCCGCGAGTTGCAGGCCTACGGCGTGACACGCATCTACAGCCCCGAGGACGGCCAGAAAATGGGCCTGGCCGGCATGATCGGCGAGATGGTCATGCGCTGCGACAAGGACCTGACCGGCTTCGCCCCGGCCGACATCCGGGCCATCGAAGGTCACGGCGAAATGGCCTGGCGCGCGCTGGGCCAGCTCATCACCGCACTGGAGAACGGCAGTGCTGCGCCCGCGCTGGTCGAGGCCCTGCGGTCGCAGGCTGGCGAAAGGAAAATCCCCGTGCTCGGCATCACCGGCACCGGTGGCGCCGGCAAGTCATCACTGACCGACGAACTGATCCGCCGCCTGCGGCTGGACCAGAACGACCGCTTGCGCGTGGCCATCATCAGCATCGATCCGTCACGCCGCAAGAGTGGCGGCGCGCTGCTCGGTGACCGCATCCGCATGAATGCGATCAATCCCTGGACCGTTCCGCAAATCGGCCAGAAGGACGCCGACAGCGGTCAACGTGTTTTCATGCGGAGTCTGGCGACCCGCGACTTCGGCTCGGAAATCAGCAAGGCGCTGCCCGACGTGATCGCCGCCTGCAAGGTCGCCGGTTTCGACCTGATTGTGGTCGAGACCTCGGGCATCGGCCAGGGCGACGCCGCCATCGTGCCGCATGTGGACGTGCCCCTGTATGTGATGACGCCCGAGTTCGGCGCCGCCAGTCAGCTCGAAAAAATCGACATGCTGGACTTTGCCGAGTTCATCGCGATCAACAAGTTCGACCGCAAGGGCTCGCTCGATGCGTTGCGCGATGTGGCCAAACAGGTGCAGCGCAACAAGGAGGCCTGGACCACGCCGGCCGACCAGATGCCAGTGTTCGGCACCATGGCCGCGCGTTTCAACGACGACGGCGTCACCGCGCTGTACCAGGCGCTGAAACCACGCCTGGCCGGCCTGGGTTTGACCCTCTCGGAAGGCACGCTGCCGAAGGCCGAGGTGCGCCACAGCACCAACCAGACACCGGTGGTGCCGGCGGCGCGCACCCGTTACCTGGCCGAGATCAGCGACACGGTGCGCGGCTACAAGCGGCGCGCCCGCGCCCAGGCCCAGCTCGCGCGTGAAGTCCAGCAACTCAAGGCCGCCGCCGAGATGCTCAAGATCGACAAACCGGGCCGGGCCCCCGCCGCCGAAGCGGCGCTGGACCTGGCCGGCCACCGCAAGGCGCGCATGGACAGCGACGCGCGCGCGCTGCTGGCCCAGTGGCCCGACATGTTGACCGCCTATGCGGGCGATGAATACGTCGTCAAGATTCGCGACAAGGAAATCCGCACGGCGCTGACCACCCAATCGCTGTCGGGCACCCCCATCCGCAAGGTGGCACTGCCGCAGTACGAGGACCACGGCGAGATCCTCAAGTGGCTGATGCTGGACAACGTGCCGGGCAGCTATCCCTACACCGCCGGCACCTTTGCCTTCAAGCGCGAGGGCGAGGACCCGACGCGCATGTTTGCCGGCGAGGGCGACGCCTTCCGCACCAACACGCGGTTCAAGCTGCTGTCCGAAGGCATGGCCGCCAAACGCCTGTCCACCGCGTTTGATTCGGTCACGCTGTATGGCAACGACCCGGCACTGCGGCCTGACATCTACGGCAAGGTCGGCAACTCGGGCGTGTCGATCGCCACGCTGGACGACATGAAGGTGCTGTACGACGGCTTCGACCTGTGCAACCCGTCGACCTCGGTGTCCATGACCATCAACGGCCCGGCGCCGACGATTCTGGCGATGTTCATGAACACCGCGATCGACCAGAACCTCGACAAGTTCAGGAAGGACAACGGCCGCGACCCGACCCCGACCGAGACTGAAAAAATCCGCGAATGGGTGCAGGAAAACGTGCGCGGTACGGTGCAGGCCGACATCCTCAAGGAAGACCAGGGCCAGAACACCTGCATCTTCTCGACCGAGTTCAGCCTCAAGGTCATGGGTGACATCGCGCAGTATTTTGTGCACCACAAGGTGCGCAATTTCTACAGCGTTTCCATCAGCGGTTACCACATCGCCGAGGCCGGCGCGAACCCGATCAGCCAGCTCGCCTTCACCTTGTCCAACGGTTTCACCTTTGTCGAGGCGTATCTGGCGCGCGGCATGCACATCGACGATTTCGCACCGAACCTGAGCTTTTTCTTTTCCAACGGCATGGACCCGGAATACACCGTGATGGGCCGCGTCGCGCGCCGCATCTGGGCCGTCGCGATGAAGGAAAAGTACGGTGCCAATGAGCGCAGCCAGAAGCTCAAGTACCACATCCAGACCTCGGGCCGCAGCCTGCATGCGCAGGAGATCCAGTTCAACGACATCCGCACCACGCTGCAGGCGCTGATCGCGATTTACGACAACTGCAACTCGCTGCACACCAACGCCTTCGACGAAGCCATCACCACGCCGACCGAGGAGTCGGTGCGCCGCGCGATGGCGATCCAGCTCATCATCAACCGCGAATGGGGCCTGGCCAAAAACGAAAACCCGTCGCAGGGCGCCTTCATCATCGAGGAACTGACGGAGCTTCTCGAGGAAGCCGTGCTGCTCGAGTTCGAACGCATCGCCGAACGCGGCGGCGTGCTGGGCGCGATGGAAACCGGTTACCAGCGCGGCCGCATCCAGGACGAGTCCATGCATTACGAAATGCTCAAACACACCGGCGAGCTGCCCATCATCGGCGTCAACACCTTCCGCAACCCGCATGGCGACGCGGTGCAGGACAAGCTGGAACTGGCACGTTCCACTGATGAGGAAAAACAGAGCCAGCTCAAGCGCCTCGAAGACTTCCATGCCCGCCATGCCGCCGAATCCCCGGCCATGCTCAAGCGACTGCAGCAGGCGGTGATCGACAACGGCAATGTCTTCGAGGTGCTGATGGACGCGGTGCGGGTGTGTTCGCTGGGGCAGATCACGAATGCCTTGTTCGAAGTCGGTGGGCAGTACCGGAGGAACATGTAAGGTTTATGCCATCACCAATGACGCACGACTAACCCAGCCTCAGTGAAGAAAGGTGCTAACTGGAACCACAGGGGGGAGGAACAAATGAGCTATCGATTCATACAACTCGGAGCGCGGTAATGGGGGCATTTTTAACTGCTGTTCAACGCGAAGAAATTACAGAACCGCTACGTAGGACATTCAAGCTCGACAACTGGACCAAAGCATTCAAAAAACTCTCCGAGGATCAAGAAGATCAAGACTTGTACAAGGCGGGATGTCTGGTGCACTCCAAAGCAGCAGCAATCAGAAAAGCTCTGCGAGTGACCATGGTGAAAGAACTGAATCCCACCACGAAACTCAGAATTTTCTTGGCAATTTCAAACCATGATTTTTGGGCGCTGAGAGAGAAAATTCGCAAGCATTTTGAAGAAGTCGGTGCCAAGGGTTCTGAAGTTCTGATGACTGACTTGGTGTCGATCAAAATACCACTCGCAATTGGGGAGGGCTTTAGTCCAGATGAAATCGTCACGTCCATAGTAGACGGTGCTCAAGTTTCCATTGGCGTCATTCTCAATAACGGAGGGCCCTTCTCAGGTCAGGTTAAGCTTGCCAACCTTGATTGGAACGGATTCCAGATTGATTTCAACCTCGGCGGGCTATACACGGCGCTGGAAGGTCTCTGGGATGACTGCGTCTGGAATGGCTATCGAATTCTGGAAACTGAAGAAGGCATGGTTTTCAAACCAATTGACCTGTTTTGGATCCGCCTTCGAGCGGCAAGCCGCGGACGATACGACAACCTGAACCTCCAATTTTTGGGTCACTCGAAAGAGTACGCAAAGCATGTGGACCTGAACATCTTGCACGCAAGAATGGGCATTCGCGATGTGATGGACGTTACAAAGGTGGAGCGCAAACAAATTATCAAACTTTGCGCTGTCGGTACACCCACAGAAAATGGCAAGGAACTCATTGCTTCAGTGGCCTTGGCAAGGGAACTTTACTACGCCGAAATATTTGAGGAAAAACGGGACGTACTAGCAGGTAGCACGTTAAAAGATGTTCTGAATGCTTGGACCGTCGTAGTCCGCTGTGCAAACATCATTGCGTCACAGATAAAACATGACGGCGTACTAGGCAACGATGAGCCCAACACTTGGCTGCCACGTCACGCCCCGATTCTTCAGACGCGACCACTGATGCAGGCAATCGCCGATGGCGCGAATGTCAGCTTTGAACAGGCAAAAGCGTTACTCAAATTCCTCACCTTCCGTGGCGAGACTGGTCAAGAGTTGTGGGCTCAGCCACTAGTTCCAGTTAACGAAGAAAATTTAGCTCCGATGTTCGCGGCCACAGAAGGCCCCAATCTGCGACGTATCGTTGACATATGGATCCGACAGTTAGGAGTGGATATGGGGATCCGAGGCAAGGCGTTCGAGAAGCACATTCGTGGGGCGATCAAAGATGACATAAAGGATTCGGCCTTGCTTTCTTCGTCGGTAGTTTTAGATCACGATTTTGTACTCAGGCCACCCGAGGATAGATCGGAAGAAATTGACTTGGTTATCGTAATTGGCAATCTCGTCATTATTGGAGAGGCCAAATGCGCAGTTACTCCTACAGAAGCAAAGCAATACGCGCGCCATAGGCAGATCATCACTGACGCGGTCGCTCAGATACAACGAAAAGCAGATTCGGTGCAGCGACACAAAAAGCTCTTTGCCGAAAAGATGATGGCCTTGGGGATACAACTCGATGAGGAGTTCACGATCCTTCCCATGGTGGTAATGAACAATGCCATGCACGTGGGGATGCCAGTAAATGGTATTCCAATCGTCGACGAATATATTTTCAGCGTTTTCTTTTCTGGAGAAATGGTAGATCTAGCTGATATACAAAAATCCGGCGACGAGATGAAAGTAGCGAAGAGGATCATCTACAAAACTGCAGTGGAAGCAACTGAGGTTGCGGGCGTGTTTTTTAACGCCCCCCTTCAGATGGAAGTCTTCGTCGCCGGACTTCAGGAACGGCAATCCCGTTTTCGGTCCGTAGGCGAAGGGGATTGGGATGCCACCCTTTTTTCCTACGACTGTGTACCGGATGGCAGGATGTTTCTAACTCAGTCTGCGAAGTGACGTTATTTTTTTTGCCCGCAATCCCTTCGGAAGACTCAGTGAATTCAATGGGTTAAATCGTAGCATCGGGAAGAGATTGAATACTATCGTTGCAAGCGCCCGATAGAGCCTAAGGAACGATTTGGCCTGTAAATCCAACCCAGACCGCCTCTAAATTCGGTACACCGCTGTGCAGAGCAACACTCCCCCCGACATCAGCAACAAACCATCGAGCACATGGCCGTGCGCCGCGGCGCTCATGCGCAGCACCAGGGCCTTGCCGGCAAAGGTGCCGGCCATCAGGGACAAACCGACGATCAGCCCTTGCAGCAGCACCTCGGCGGGCAGCGCGCCGAACTCGCGGAAGGTCAGCACCTTGCTGAGGTAGATGGCCAGCGAACTGGCCGCCTCCGTCGCGAGGAAAGCGCCCCTGGCCAGGCCATAGGCCAGGAAGACCGGCACGCTGAGCGGCCCGGTGGACAGCACGATGCCCGTGAGAAACCCGATCACCGCGCCGGCCAGCGCGAGCTGCCACAGCCGCGCCTTCCACTGCAGGCGCGCCAGCAGGTGGCGCACCGGGATCATGGCCAGGAAAAAAATGCCGAGCGAGATTTCGATGATGCGCGGCGGCAGCGCCAGCAGCGTGCGTGCACCCAGCGCCGCTGCCGGTACGCCGGTGACCGCGTAGGCGGCCACGGCCTTCCAGTCGACCTCGCGCCACCAGGCCAGCACGCGCGACAAATTGGCCATCACTGCCGCCATGGCCATGATGGGCACGGCCTGTTTCGGGCCGAAGGCATGGACCAGCACCGGCAGCAACAGGATGGACGAGCCGGTGCCGATCACGCCGCTCAGGCAACCGGCGGCAAAACCGGCGAGCAGGACGAAGATGGCGGCCGCCATGTATCAGCCGGGTCCGTCCGGCGCGCAGCAAAAAGCCCCGACGTCCGGGGCTTGCTGCAAAGTCACCCCCATCCGTGAAATCACGATGGAAGGGCGCCCGAGGAAGGGCTTAACCGCCTTTGTGCGGGCGCTTGCCGGGGTTCTTTTTGCTGCGGGTCCAGGTGCCACGCTCCAGGCTGACCTTCTGGCCACGGCCGGCGGTGCGGGTCATGCCAGGTGCGGGAACGGGTTTGGGGGCGCAAATGTCGGCTTCGACGCGGATTTTTTTGGGCATGGAGGGCTCCGGGTTGGAAAAATGGCAGAACCCGGTATTTTAAGCCACCCGGGCGGGAGCCGGGCCACAGCCAATTCACAGCTACCATGCCGGGGGGCGATCAGCACCGTTTGCCCCCTGAATCCCCAACCCAGGCTTGCCATGAAACGACGCGCGCTCCTTCTGTCCGCCGCCGCCCTGCCGCTGCTGCAGGCGCCGGCCGCCCGGGCCAACGAGGCCTGGGGCGAAGCCCGGAACTACCCCGGCGGCTGGGGCAACCCGCCGAACTGGGCCGGCCACAAGGACTTGCGCGTCGGCAACTATTCGGGCGGCTACGAAAAGATGTTTCCGGTGCACACGCTGGCGGCGCCCGCGCAAGCCAGCCCGCTGGCGGTGCAGCTGCGCAGCGATATCCGTTACCGCTGGGGGGTGTTCACCAAATCACCGGAGGAATACCTCCAGGGCCTGCCGGTCACCAGCCTGCTGGTCGCGCGCAAGGGCGTGATCCTGGCCGAGCACTACCGCTTCGGGCGCCAGCCCGACATGCGCCTGACCAGCTGGTCCATGGCCAAAAGCGTGACCTCGCTGCTGCTGGGCATCTGCCTGGACCGCGGCCTGATCCGCTCGCTTGACGACACGGCCGAGGCCTGTGTCGAAGAACTCAAGGGCACGCTGCATGGCAGCATCACCCTGCGCAACCTGGCCAACATGTCCAGCGGCGCGGCCGTGCTGCATGACCGCGACAACCCGCAGATTTACCCCAAGGCCTTTCTGCGAAAAAACAGCGACCTGGAGCTGACGGTCAGGGACTGGAACCAGCGCGAAGGCCCGCAGGGCGCGCGCTACAACTACAACGAGTTGTGCCCGCTGACCATCGGCATGGTGATACGCCGCGTCACCGGCAAAACGCTGGCAGCCTTTGCGCAGGAAGCGCTGTGGCAGCCGCTGGGCGCTGAAGCCGACGCGAGCTGGCTGACCGATTCGCTGGGCAAGGAATACAACTGCATCGGTTTTGCGGCGCGCCTGCGCGACTGGGCGCGGCTCGGCCAGCTGATCGCGCAAAACGGCGCCATGAACGGCCGCCAGGTGGTCAGCGAGCGCTGGATCAGCGAGTCTGCGACCTGGTCGGGCAAGGACGCGCAGGTGCGCCACGGCAGCGCCATGCCGGGCATGGGCTACAAGTGCTTTTTCTGGCACCCGAAAGCCGACGGCAGCTGGATGATGATGAACGGCCACCACGGCCAGCGCCTGCTGGTGGACCGCAAGACGCAGACCGTGATGGTGCAAACCGCGGTGGACAGCGAAGGGCCGTGGCAACGCGAGTTTTTTGCGCTGTTCGAAGCGGCGACGCAGCTGGCCTGAAGCCGCGGCCTAAATCATCTCGAGTGGCGTGGGGCCGGCGGGCGGCGCAAACAGTCCATCGAGTTCCGCCAACTGCGCGGCATCAAGTCCGATGTCTGCCGCCGCGACGTTGTCGCGCAGGCGCTGCGCATCGCTGGTTTTCGGAATCGCCATCACATCACCCTGCCGCAACAGCCAGGCCAGCGCCGCCTGCCCGGCCGTCATGCCATGGCGCTGCGCAAAAGCCGCCAGTCCGCGATGTTTCAGCAGCCGCGCCTGCTCTATCGGCGAATAAGCCATCAGCGGCAGGCGGCGCTCGCGCATCCACGGCAACAGGTCCCATTCAATGCCGCGGCGTGCCAGGTTGTACAGCAACTGGTTGGTCTGCACCTCAGGGCCGCCCGGCAGCGACCACAGCTCCTGCATGTCGGCCAGATCGAGGTTGCTGACGCCGTAGTGGCGGATCTTGCCGGCCTGCTGCAGCGCGACCAGACCCTTGAGTGTTTCGGCCAATGGCACGCTGCCGCGCCAGTGCAGCAGGTAAAGGTCAATATGGTCGGTCTTCAGCCGGCGCAGGCTGCGTTCACAGGCGGCGGCCACGCCGGCGGCCGATGCGTTGTGCGGATAGACCTTGCTGACCACAAAAGCGTCGTCGCGCCGACCCTGCAGGGCTTGCCCGACCCGTTCCTCGGCCAGGCCTTCGCCGTACATCTCCGCGGTGTCGATCAGGCGGCAGCCCAGGTCCAGGCCCAACTGCAGGGTGGCGATCTCCTGCGCCCCTTGCGCCGGGTCTTCGCCCATGCGCCAGGTGCCCATGCCCAGCGCAGGCACGGCTTCACCGGAAGGCAGGCGCACGGTGTTCATGGCGCTCACACGGCCGCGCGCAGCGGCAAATTCACCAGCAGGTTCTGCGGCTTGAGCCTGAGCACGCGGTCGGCATTCATCATCAGGCCCAGATACACCGGCTTGCCGGCGACATCGGCGCGCATCTCCTGCGGGTCGGCAAAGTCCAGCCGGAACAGGCTGACGAGCCGCGACAAACGCTCGGGCGCCACCTCGCGGCCCTCGTACAAATCGTTGAGCAGCGCGGTGGCATCGATGTCCAGGCCCACATGCCAGCGCCAGGCCTCGTCATCGACCTTCTGCAGCGGCCGGATGGTGACGGCGACGCCGAGGAAGTGCTGCACCCATTTTTCAAGCACGCGCGACAGCGCCTTCAGGCCGGAACGCGCGCGGGTCAGGGTCAGCACCAGGCCGTGGCTCAGGTCATTGCTGACCTCGTGCCTGAGGTCGAGCAGAAAGCTGTGGCGCTCGCCGTCCTGCCAGTAATCGGGCGCATTGCTGTCGTTGAGCACCTGCATCTCGATGCTGCGCAGCGGCGCCCCGGCTTCGGCGAGAAAACGCCCGAAGTCGCCGAGTCCGCCGTGCGCGTTGAGCATGTCGAGCCGGTCGCGGTCGCCGGCCAGCA
The DNA here is from genome assembly GCA_013824015.1 of Polaromonas sp. Taxonomy (GTDB): domain Bacteria; phylum Pseudomonadota; class Gammaproteobacteria; order Burkholderiales; family Burkholderiaceae_C; genus Polaromonas. Next base: position 8,888 of record PNNC01000233.1, on the reverse strand, counting down.
CCTGGCCGTCGTCGGTGGCAATCCGCTGGGGACGGAACAACATCTCGGCAGCGCGCACTTCATACGCATCGGTCACCTCGTCCAGCAGGTTGCGGCTGATGGCCTGGGCCAGCAGGTCCACAAACAGCGGCGGGATGGCGATGCTGCCGCTGCGGAACAGCCCCAGGTAATACGCTTCCAGCGTGCCGGCATCCAGCAGGCCGTCGCGAAAACGCAGGAACAGCGCGTAACTTTCGCGCGCGTCGGGGTCTTGCACCGCCTGCAACTCGGTGTCGCTGACCGGCCGCGCCGGTGCGGCCTGCAGCGCGGCGTGCAGGGCCTGTTCGGCCGCACACGATTCCGGCAGCAATTCGAGTTCAGGGCGGGCCAGGAACAGGCGCAGGTAATCGTCAGTGGGCAGCAGCCAGCCGCGCGGGTTGCGCTGGAGCCGGCTAAAACCGCTGGAAGGCCAGAAATCTTGCATGGGGCAATCGTCTCATATCGTCAGCAGGCTCTAACCGCTATATTTTTGATAGCTACAAATAGCCAGTGGACATGGGCTAAGGCCCTATTTGATATAAAACATCCGGCCTGACGCAGTGCCCCCGGGGAAATCGACCCGCAGCCAGTGTTTTTCACTTTGCGTACAGTGGGAGCCCACGCGACGCGTCGCGCACGATGGAGACCCGCCATGCACCCTGCCCTGAACCTGAATCGCCAGACCTGGACCGCCCTGCTGCTCGCCGTGCTGGGCGCAGGCGCGCTGCTGCCGGCCCAGGCGCAGTTGCCGACGGTCACCACCCGCACCGAAATCTGGAGCGGCAACGGCCAGCCTGTCGACCGGGACGCACAGGACAGGGCGCAGTGGGAATACTGGCAGATGCAGCGCGAGCAGCAGCGCCGCCAGCTGGAGCTGACGCGCCAGCAGGACGCGCAGCTCCGCCAAAGCCAGGAATCGATCGGCCAGCGCGCCCTGCGCGAGCAGGCCCAGCGCAACGGCACCTGGGTGCCGACGCCGCCCGGCCTCAGCGACCAGGAGCGCGCCTGGCGCGACCAGCAGCAGATGCAGCGCGAGGCATGGCGCCAGCAGCGCGATCAGACGCGCCAGGACGACCAGCGCATCCGCCAGGACAGCGAATCACTGGGCCAGCGCGCGCTGCGTGAACAGGCCCAGAAACGGCGTGATGAGCAGGGCCGCATGGCTGTCCCCCGCTGAGCTTGCAGTCAGGCGGCAGCCGGGGTGTTGCGATACAGCAGCGCCTCTTCTTCGAGCCAGGCGCGAAACAGCGCCAGCACGCTGTTGTCGGACTTCTGTTCCGGGTAGATCAGGTAATAACGCCGGTCGCTGACAAACTCATGTTTGACCAGCTCGACCAACCGGCCCTGCCTGAGGTCGTCCTCGATCAGAAAGCGCGGGATCAGCGCCAGCCCCTGGCCGTGGATGGCCGCTTCGGTGGTGATGGAAAACAGCTCCAGACGCGCGCCGGCCAGGTCGCCCTCCACGACCAGCCCGAGCGAGGCGAACCACTGGCGCCAGGCATACGGCCGGGTGCTCATCTGCAGCAGCGGCAGGCCATCCAGGTCGCTCGCTTTGAGCGTGCGCCGCGTTTTCACCAGCGCCGGGCTGCCGACGGCGACGATGCTTTCATCCATCAGGAAGCGCGATTCGGTGCCGGGCCAGCCGGCTTCCACCGCACAAATCGCCGCGTCCAGCGCGGTATCGGCAAACAGAAAAGGCCGGGTGCGCGAGGACAGGTGCACGGTGATGTCGGGGTGCAGGCGGTGAAAACGCGCCAGCCGCGGCACCAGCCAGCGCGCTGCAAAGGTCGGCACCACGCCGAGCTCGAGCGTCCCGCCGGCGCCGCCGCGGGCCATCATGTCCAGCGTGTCGCGCTCCACGTCATCGAGCCGGGAGCGCACATTGCGCGCATAACTGGCGCCGGCCTCGGTCAGCAACACGCCGCGTTTGGTGCGCCGGAACAGCTTGACGCTCAGGAAGTCTTCCAGCCCGGCGATCTGGCGGCAGACTGCGCTTTGCGTGACCGAATGCTCCTCGGCCGCCTGCGTGAAGCTCTGATGGCGCGCGGCGGACTCGAACAGCGCCAGCGCGGTGGTGGAAGGAATGTTGCGCCGCATGTCGTTTGCCCCCGGATCAGGTTTCGGAATTCGTATTTCGCACAGATCTGTGCCAAATCATGGTTTGCGCGGACGGCCTGCACATCGTATGCTCTGGACCAGCGCCAAAATTTTCGACGGCCTGAGTTGCGATTTTCGCACACAGAGCCTCTCCCACCCGCCCCTCTCTGGAGACCTTCATGAGCACTTCCTCCCCCAAACCCCGCTTCCACTGGGACGACCCGCTGCTGCTGGACCAGCAACTGAGCGACGACGAACGCATGGTGCGTGAATCGGCGCGCGCCTACTGCCAGGACAAGCTGGCGCCGCGTGTGCTCGAAGCCTTCCGCCATGAAAAAACCGATGTCGCGATTTTTCGCGAGATGGGCGCGCTCGGCCTGCTCGGTGCGACGATTCCGGAGGCCTATGGCGGCGCCGGCCTGAACTACGTCTGTTACGGCCTGGTGGCGCGCGAGGTCGAGCGGGTCGACTCCGGCTACCGCTCGATGATGAGTGTGCAGTCCTCGCTGGTGATGGTGCCGATCAACGAGTTCGGCAACGAAGCGACCAAGCAGAAATACCTGCCCAAACTCGCCAGCGGCGAATGGATTGGCTGCTTCGGCCTGACCGAACCCAACCACGGCTCGGACCCGGCCGGCATGCTGACACGTGCACGCAAGGTGGCCGGCGGTTATTCGCTGACCGGCAACAAGATGTGGATCACCAACAGCCCGATCGCCGACGTGTTTGTGGTCTGGGCCAAGGACGACGAAGGCGCGATCCGCGGCTTTGTGCTCGACAAGGGCAGCAAGGGCCTGAGCACCCCGGCCATCCACAGCAAGGTGGGCCTGCGCGCCTCCATCACCGGTGAAATCGTCATGGACGAGGTGTTCTGCCCCGAGGAAAACGCCTTTCCCGAAGTGCGCGGCCTCAAGGGCCCGTTCACCTGCCTGAATTCTGCGCGTTACGGCATCGCCTGGGGCGCGCTGGGCGCGGCCGAGGACTGCTTCGACAAGGCGCGCCAGTACACGCTGGACCGCAAGCAGTTCGGCCGCCCGCTGGCCGCCAACCAGCTGATCCAGAAAAAACTGGCCGACATGCAGACCGAAATCGCTCTGGGCCTGCAGGGCTGTTTGCGCCTGGGCCGCATGAAGGACGAAGGCACGGCCGCGGTGGAAGTCACCTCGATCATGAAACGCAACTCCTGCGGCAAGGCGCTCGACATTGCCCGCATGGCGCGTGACATGCTGGGCGGCAACGGCATCAGCGACGAATTCGGCGTGGCGCGGCACCTGGTCAACCTCGAGGTCGTCAACACCTACGAAGGCACCCACGACGTCCACGCGCTGATCCTGGGCCGCGGCATCACCGGCATCTCGGCGTTTTCCTGAAGCATGACCGCTAGCGCTGTACGCCCGCCGCCATTGACCGGTGTGCGGGTGCTGGACCTGTCACGTGTGCTCGCCGGCCCCTGGGCCGGGCAGTTGCTGGCGGATCTGGGCGCCGATGTGGTCAAGGTCGAAAAGCCCGGCGCCGGTGACGACACCCGTGCCTGGGGCCCGCCTTATTTGAAGGACGCGGAGGGCCGCGACACGGCAGAGGCGACCTACTTCCTCTGCGCCAACCGCAACAAACGGTCCGTGGCCATCGACATCGCCACGCCCGAGGGCCAGGCGCAGGTGCGCGCACTCGCGCAGCAGGCTGACGTGCTGCTGGAAAATTTCAAGGTCGGCGGGCTGCAGCGTTACGGCCTGGACTACGCCAGCCTCAAGGAAAACAACCCACGGCTGGTCTACTGCTCGATCACCGGCTTCGGCCAGACCGGGCCGTATGCGGCGCGCGCCGGCTACGACTTTTTGATCCAGGGCATGGGCGGCCTGATGAGTGTGACCGGCCAGCCCGATGGGGAACCCGGGGCCGGGCCACAAAAGGTCGGCGTGGCGCTGACCGACATCATGACCGGCCTCTACGCGACGATTGCGGTGCAGGCGGCGCTGGCCGAACGCGCGAAGTCCGGCCTGGGCCAACACATCGACCTGGCGCTGCTGGACGTGCAGATCGCCTGCCTGGCCAACCAGGCCTCCAACTACCTGGCCGGTGGCCTGGTGCCGCGCCGCATGGGCAATGCCCACCCCAACATCGTGCCCTACCAGGCGTTTCCGACGGCCGACGGCGACATCATCCTGGCGGTCGGCAACGACGGCCAGTTTGCGAAATTCTGCGTCGTGGCCGGCCATCCCGAGTGGTCCAGCGATGAGCGGTTTGCCAGCAACGCCCAGCGCGTCGCCAACCGCGCCGTACTGGTGCCACTGCTGCGCCAGGCGACCGTGATGCGCAGCTCGGCCGACTGGATAACCGCGCTGGAAGCGGCCGGCGTGCCCTGCGGCCCGATCAACCGCATCGACGAAGTGTTTGCCGACCCGCAGGTGATCGCACGCGGCCTGCAGATCAGCCTGCCGCATACGCTGGCCGGCCAGGTGCCGCTGGTGGCCAATCCGATCCGCCTGTCCGGCTCGCCCGTGGCCTACCGGCGCCCGCCGCCGCTGCTCGGCGAACACACCCAAGAAGTGCTGGCGCAATGGCTGGGTGCGCCGACAGTGGCCTGAGCATCTGCCTCGCGGCACGCAGGGGTTTTCGTAACTGCTCAGCTACTCTGCGCTGTGCAGGCTGAGGTCGAAGGGTCGAAGCCGGCGAAAGCTTGCAGGCACGTTGCGCTTCGAGCGAGCCGGGTCTCGCCCCGGCGGGCGACTCACTTTCTCTTGCTTCGCCAAGAGAAAGTAAGCAAAGAGAAGGCGACCCGATGGTCTGGGTCCCTACGCTTCGCTGCGGGCAACCTGCGGTGCTCGCCGAAAACGGGGTCGAGCTCGAACTCGCTGCGCTCAGACAATCGCTCGCCCTGATCCGTTTTCGCCTGCGCTCCTCGGGCCCAGCCCGACGGGTGGGGGAAGAAGATCGAAAACCAATACCAATTCGGGGAGGCGAGGACGCGCAAAGCGCGCCCTCGCCGGAGCCCGATCCCGAATCCGGTCCCGCTTCCGACCCCACCACCCTTCTGTATGCGCCGAGGAGCGGAGGTCCAGACGGATCAGGGATCGCGATTGTCTGAGCCGAAGGCGAGTTCGAGCGAGACCCCGGCTGGACCGAGCACCGCAGGTTGCCCTCCGCAGCGTCAGCGAAGGAGGGACGCAGACAGTAGGGTCGCCTTTCTTTTGCTTACTTTTCTTTGGCGAGACAAAGAAAAGTGAGTTGCCGCCGGGCAACCCCCGGCCAGCAGGCGCAGGCAAGCCGCTAAGACTGAAAACACCAAGAAGCTTCGACCCTTCAACCTCAGACCGATCGGAGATGAGCAGTTACGGTTTTCAAGAAAAGAAAAGACCTCTAGCCCACGCCTGACGGGCACAAGTAGCTATCTATTTAATAGCATCCTGGCGCAGGCGCGCCACCGCTGCCGGCAAGTCGTCCCAGGCCGCCCGGCCCGGCGCATAACGACTGCGCATGTATGCGGCCAGTTCGGCGATTTGCGCGTCACTGAGGCTGTGGCGGAAGGCTGGCATGAAGCCCACCTCTACCGACACCGGTTCGCAGATGCCGTCCAGGATCACCCGCAGCAGGTTGTCGGGCCGCGTGCTGTGGAGCTTGCTGTTCAGCGCCAGCGGCACATTCGCGCCCAGCAGGGTCGGGCCGTCGCCGTCATGGTGGCAGGACGCGCAGGCGCCGTTGAAAAGCCGTTGCCCCGGACCCGGCAAAACCGATGTCGTCTGCTGCGCCGCCAGCACGACCTGGCTGGCGCGCAAGGCGCTTTCCGGCTCGGTCAGTGGCTGGTTGTAAGACGCCAGGTAGGCCGCCATGGCGCGGATGTCGGCATCCGGCAGCGCGGCCAGCTCCTTGACCACCGGCGCCATCGGCCCGCCGGCCGTGCCGTGTTGCGGCGAATGCCCGGTGCGCAGGTAGCTGTAAAGCTGCCCGGAGGTCCACGGCACCGGCGCGCGCGACAGCGCCGTGAGCGCCGGCGCCTCCCAGCCATCGATCATCGCGCCGCTCAGAAAAGCCTTGCCGCTGCGTTCGGCGCCGAAGGTATTGCGCGGTGTGTGGCAGGCGCCGCAATGGCCCAGGCCGTTGACCAGGTAGGCGCCGCGGTTCCATTCGACGGTCTGCGTGACATCCGGCTGGTAGGGCGCAGCATCATGGAACAGCGCGTTCCAGCCAGCCATCAGCGGCCGCACGCTGAACGGAAAGGCCAGCTGCGTGGCGGGCGCTTCGGCGCGCACCGCCGGTTGCGCCATCAGGTACGCGTACAGCGCGGTCAGGTCCTCGTCGCTGGTTTTCGCAAACGCGGTGTAGGGGAAGGCCGGATAGAGATGGTGGCCGTCGCGCGAGATGCCTTCACGCATCGCGCGCTGGAAAGCACTGAAGGACCACAGGCCGATGCCGGTCTGGGCATCGGGGGTGATGTTGGTGCTCACGACCTGGCCGAAGGGTGTGTCCATGGCCAGGCCGCCGGCGTTCGGCGCGCCGCCGGGTGTCGTGTGGCAGACCACGCAGTCGCCCGCGGCGGCGAGCTGGCGTCCGCGTTCTATGGTGGCCGCGGTGTAAATCGAGGCGCTGCCGACGCTGACCGGCGCGATGGCCGGACGCCAGCCGAGCAGCGCCGCGGCGATGCCGAACACGCTGGCCAGCACCGCCCCGCCGCGCGCCCAGGCCTTGCGGCGCTGGGGCCACACGGCGCTGTCGGGCAAGGGTGTCGGTTCGGGTTCAGGCACCGACGCAAGCCGCTGGGGCTCGCTGTCGGGCGCCGGGTTCAAGGCCGCGCGTATCACCTCGGGCGTGAACGGCGGCTGGCGGAAGCGCACACCGGTCGCGTCAAAAATCGCATTGGCAATCGCCGCCGTGCCGGGCACCGAGGCCGATTCGCCGGCGCCCAGCGGCGGCTCGCCGGGCCGCGCCATGGTCACCACCTCGACCACCGGCACATCGCGGAAATTGAGGATGGGGTAAGCGCCCCACTCGAGCGCGGCGACCGTGTTGTTGACCGGGTTGAGCGCCACCTGCTCGGTCAGTGCGCGGCTGGTGGCCTGCACCACATTGCCGTGGATCTGGTGCTGCACGCCGGCCGGGTTGATCATCATGCCGGCGTCATGGCCGACCACCACGCGGCGCACATGGACTTCGCCGGTCTTGCGGTTGACCTCGACATCGGCAACCCATGCGGCCCAGGCCGCGCCAAAGCCCGGCCACTTGCTGTGCACATAACGCGCATAAGCCACACCCTGGCCATGCGCGATGTCCGAAGCGCCATCCGCATCGGGCGCCTGCTGTTGCGGCTGCGTATGTTTCTTCCAGCCGGCGCGGTCCGCGGTGGCGCGCACCAGCTCGGCCGCGCGCGGCTCGCTCAGGTAACGCAGGCGGAACTCGACCGGATCGACGCCGGCGGCGGTCGCGAGCTCGTCGATGTAGGACTCGTGTGCAAACGAATTGGGCAGGGCCGAGACGCCGCGCAGCCAGGACGCCCGCAGCATGGGCGCCATGTCGTTGACGCTGACACGCAGGTTGTCGTAATCGTAGGGCGGCCGCGCGCTGCGGTCGCCCATCTCGTAGGCCTGCGCCACCGGTTCTATCGTTCGCGTCAGCAGCAAGGCCAGCGTCGGCGAGCCGTTCGAGGGGTAAGAGGTCTGGAAGTCGTAGGCGGCGACCGAGCCGTCTTCATTGAGGCCACCACGCACCTGCATCAGCTGCGCCGCGCCCTTGGGCTCCCAGGCATGCTCCTGCTCGCGCGTGAGTTGTACCCGCACCGGCGCGCCGACGGCGCGCGACAGCAGGGCCGCGTCGGCGGCCACATCGTCAGCGCAGTTGCGGCCATAACAGCCGGCGGCCTCCATGCGCACCACGTCGATGGCGACATCGGGCAGACCCATCAGGCGCGACAGATCGGCGCGCAACACATGCGGGTTCTGCGTGCCGGCCCAGACGGTCAAAGCCTGGCCCTGCCAGTCGGCCAGCGCGCAGGACGGACCGATCGAGCCGTGCATCTGGTAGGGCCAGACATAGTTGCGCGCCATGGCCTGCGCCGCGCCGGCGATCGCCGCGTCCACGTCACCCTCATCAATCAGCCGGCGTTGGGTCGAGGGGTTGTCGCGAATCGCTTGCTCGAGGTTGTCGAGGTTTTGCAAGCCTGGCCAGGGCTTCCAGCAGACTTTCAACTCGCGCAGCGCCTGCTCGGCGAATTCCTCGCGATCGGCAACGATGCCGACAAAATCACGGATCACCACCACCGCACGTATGCCCGGGATGTGCGCAATCGAGGACTGGTCCACCGACTCCAGCGTGTTGCCGATGAAGTCACCATGGTCTGCGCCGGCGTAAGGCGGACGCACGACGCGGCCGTGCAGCATGCCAGGCACCCGCATGTCGTGCACAAAGGTCAGCTCACCGGTGGCCTTGGCCGGGATGTCCACACGCGGCTGGGAGGTGCCGACGATGCGGTAGTCTTCGGGCGGTTTCAGCGCGCTGTCCGGCGCCAGCGTCAACTCGACATGCTGGCCGTCGAGCAGGGCGCCATAGGCCAGTGAGCGGCCCGCCGCATCGCTGACCACGCCGTCACGCACGCTCAACGCGGCGGGATCGGTCCCCAGCTGTCCGGCCGCGCGTACCAGCAGCCAGGCGCGCGCCTGCGCCGCGGCGACCCGCAACGGTGCGGCATGGATCTGGATCGAGGTGCTGGCAATGGTGGCGCCCTGGTTAGGCACGCTGGCGGTGTCGCCGAGCACCACGCGCACGCGGTCCAGCGCCACGTCGAG
>PNNC01000049.1 GCA_013824015.1 Polaromonas sp. | reverse complement strand
GACTACATCGTGGTCGAGGCCGACGAGTCCGATGCCTCCTTCCTGAACCTGTTGCCGGTGATGGCGGTGGTCACCAACATTGACGCCGACCACATGGAGACCTATGGCCACGACTTTGGCAACCTGAAAAAAGCCTTTGTCGATTTCCTGCACCGCATGCCGTTTTACGGCACCGCCATCCTGTGCACCGACGATGCGGCGGTGCGCGACATCGTGCCGCAGGTGTCCTGCCCGATCACCAGCTATGGTTTCAACGAGGACGCGCAGGTGCGCGCTGTGGACGTGAAGGCGGTGGACGGGCAGATGCACTTCACCGTGCAACGCCGCAATGGTGTGACCCTGCCGGACCTGCCGGTGGTGCTGAACCTGCCGGGCGAACACAACGTGCTCAACGCGCTGTCGGCAATTGCCGTGGCGGTGGAACTCAATATTCCCGATGCGGCGGTGCAGAAGGCGCTGGCCGATTTCAAGGGCGTGGGCCGGCGCTTCCAGCGCTACGGCGAGGTGGCCGCGCCTGCGGGCGGAAGCTTCACGGTGGTGGATGACTATGGCCATCACCCGGTGGAGATGGCCGCGACGCTGGCCGCCGCGCGGGGCGCCTTTCCGGGGCGGCGCCTGGTGCTGGCTTTCCAGCCGCACCGGTTCACCCGCACGCGCGATTGTTTCGAGGATTTTGTCAAGGTCATCGGCCAGGCCGACAGCGTGCTGCTGTCCGAGGTGTATGCCGCGGGCGAGGCGCCGATTGTGGCGGCCGACGGCCGCTCGCTGGCGCGCGCGCTGCGTGTGGCCGGCAAGGTCGAGCCGGTGTTTGTCGATGACATCGAAGCCATGCCGCAGGCGATTGCCGACAACGCGCTGGACGGCGACGTGGTGATGTGCATGGGCGCCGGCACGATTGGCGGGGTGCCCGCCCGCTTGCTCGAGTTGCTACAAAAACCAGAGCGCACTGCGCAGGAAGGACAAGGGCTGTGAGCCTGAAAGCATCAGATTTTGGCAAGGTGGCCGTGCTGCTGGGGGGGCGCTCGGCTGAACGCGAGGTCTCGCTGATGTCGGGCCGCGGCGTGCTGGAAGCCCTGCGTTCACGCGGCGTGGATGCCCATGCTTTCGATCCGGCGGAGCGCGACCTTGGCGACCTCAAGCGTGAAGGCTTCCGGCGCTGCTTCATCGCCTTGCACGGCCGTTTTGGCGAAGACGGCACGGTGCAGGGTGCGCTCGAGCTGATGGGCATCCCGTACACCGGTTCCGGCGTGATGGCCTCCAGCATTTCGATCGACAAGGTCACCACCAAACGCATCTGGCTGGCCGACGGCCTGGCGACTCCGAAATACCGGTTGCTGCGCCGCGGCGCGTTTGACCGCCAGCAGGTGGTGGCCGTGCCCGACGAGCTGGGCCTGCCGTTGATCGTCAAGCCGGCGCGCGAGGGCTCGTCCATCGGCGTGGTCAAGGTCGAGGGCTACTCCGGCATGGTGGGCGCGGTGGCGCAGGCGGCGCAGCTCGATGCCGACGTCCTGTGTGAACAGTTCATCAGCGGCGACGAGGTGACCTGCCCGGTGCTGGGCACGGGCGACAGCGCCCGTGCGCTGCCGGTGATCCGCATCGTGGCGCCCGAAGGCAATTACGACTACCAGAACAAGTACTTCACCGACACCACGCAGTACCTGGTGCCCTGCGGCCTGCCGGCCGGCGAGGAAGCCGCCATCCAGGCGATGGTGCTGCAGGCCTACCGTGTGCTCGGTTGCCGCGGCTGGGGCCGGCTCGATGTGATGATTGATGCGAAGACGCGCAAGCCCTACCTGCTGGAGGTCAACACCTCGCCGGGCATGACCAGCCACTCGCTGGTGCCGATGTCGGCGCGTGCTGCCGGCATCAGTTATGAGGACCTGTGCCTGGAAGTGCTGCGCAGCGCCGGTCTCGATCACTCGCCGGAGGGAGATGCTGGATGAATGCCACCCTGCCCGCACCGATGGACGTCCGGCTGATGAACATCGCCGCCCTGCTGCTGGGGCTGGCGTTTGTCGGCATGCTGGCGGCCCTCGGCATCGGCTGGCTGGTGCAACAGAACCTGTTTCGGCTCACGGCCATCAAGGTGCGCGGCGACGTGAGCCACAACAACGCGGTCACGCTGCGGGCCAATGTGGTGCCGCGGCTCAATGGCAATTTTTTCACGGTGGATCTGGCTGGCGCGCAATCGGCTTTCGAGTCCGTGCCCTGGGTGCGCCGGGCGGTGGTGCAGCGCGAGTTCCCGAACCGGCTGAGCGTGGTATTGCAGGAACACAAGGCGATCGCCTACTGGGGCCGGGAAGCCGACGCGCAGCTGGTCAACAGCTACGGCGAGGTGTTCGAAGCCAATCCAGGCGATGTCGAGTCCGAGGACCTGCCCCTGCTCAGCGGCCCGGACGGCCAGGCCGCGCAGGTGCTGGACGCCTGGCGCAGGTTGTCACCGCTGTTCGAAAAAATCGATGCGCAGATCGAGCTGCTGGAGCTGACCAGCCGCGGCAGCTGGCGCACCCGGCTCGACGACGGGGCCACGCTGGAACTGGGCCACGGCTCGATGGAAGAGATTGAAAGCCGCGTGGCGCGTTTTGTGACCACGCTCACGCAGGTGGCCGGCAAGTTCGGCAAGCCGCTGGAGTCGGCCGACCTGCGTTACAGCAACGGTTACGCGGTCAAGCTGAGGGGGGTCACCACCACCGTGCTGGGTGACAAGGACAACGCGAAAGCAAAAAGGTAAAGATATGGCCAAGGAATACAAGGATCTCGTCGTGGGGCTGGACATCGGGACCAGCAAGGTCATGGCGGTGGTGGCCGAGGTGCTGCCGGGCGGCGAGCTCAAGCTGGCGGGGCTGGGCATCGCCTACAGCAACGGGCTCAAGCGTGGCGTGGTCGTCAACATCGATGCCACCGTGCAGAGCATCCAGCAGGCGCTCAAGGAAGCCGAGTTGATGGCTGATTGCAAGATCGCCCGGGTCTACACTGGCATCACCGGCAGCCATATCCGCGGCATCAACTCCAGCGGCATGGTCGCCGTGAAGGACAAGGAAGTCACCCAGGCCGACGTGGCCCGCGTGATCGAGACCGCCAAGGCGATCAACATCTCCACCGACCAGCGCCTGTTGCTGGTCGAGCCGCAGGAGTTCGTGATCGACGGGCAGGACGTGCGCGAACCGATCGGCATGAGCGGCATCCGGCTCGAAGCCAAGGTGCATATCGTGACCGGCGCGCAAAGCGCCGCCGAAAACATCATCAAGTGTGTGCGTCGCTGCGGCCTCGAGGTCGACCAGCTGATGCTCAACCCGCTGGCGTCCAGCCTGTCGGTGCTCAGCCGCGACGAGCAGGAGCTCGGGGTGGCGCTGGTGGATATTGGCGCCGGCACCACCGATGTGGCGATTTTCACCGGCGGCGCGATCCGCCACACCGCGGTGATCCCGATCGCCGGCGACCTGATCACCAGCGACATCGCGATGGCGCTGCGCACACCGACCAAGGATGCCGAGGACATCAAGGTCGAGAGCGGTTTTGCCAAACAGTTGCTGGCCGACCCGGACACCCAGGTCGAGGTGCCGGGACTGGGCGACCGCGGTCCGCGCATGTTGTCGCGCCAGGCGCTGGCGGGCGTGATCGAGCCGCGCATCGAGGAAATTTTCTCGCTGGTGCAGCAGGTGATCCGCGAGTCGGGTTACGAGGAGGTGCTGTCCTCCGGCATCGTGATCACCGGCGGCAGCGCGGTGATGCCCGGCATGGTCGAACTCGGCGAGGACATCTTCCTCAAGCCGGTGCGCCGCGGCATCCCGCGCTACTCGAGCGCGCTGGCGGACATGGTGGCCCAGCCGCGCGCCGCCACCGTGATGGGTTTGCTCGAGGAGGCCCGGCTGGCGCGCATGCGCGGCCACCGCGTCGCGCAAAAAGCAGGCAGCGTGCACAACGCATTCGGCAAGGTCAAGGACTGGCTGGTGGGGAACTTCTGATGAAAAAATACCCTGTTTTCGCCTGGCGGAGCCCGCGTTGCAAACATTCGGGAGGCGCCGATCCTCCCGCATGAGGCCCGATCACCACATGACTTTTACAAGAAAATTTTTGGCAACTGCAAACATACCGACAGGAGGCTCACATGAGCATCGAAATGATTGAAATCGAAGAGTTCAACCAGGGCACGCAAATCAAGGTGATTGGCGTGGGCGGCGGCGGCGGCAACGCCGTCGAACACATGATTGAACGCAACGTGCAGGGCGTGGAGTTCATCTGCGCCAACACCGATGCCCAGGCGCTGGGACGCGGCAGCGCGCACAAGCAGATCCAGCTCGGCGGCAGCGGCCTGGGCGCGGGCAGCAAACCCGAGAAAGGCCGTGACGCGGCCGAGATGGCGGTGGAAGACATCCGCGAGGCGATTGCCGGCGCGCACATGTTGTTCATCACCGCCGGCATGGGTGGCGGCACCGGCACTGGCGCTGCGCCGGTGATCGCGCGTATCGCCAAGGAAATGGGCATTCTCACCGTCGGTGTGGTGACCAAGCCTTTCGAGTTCGAAGGCGGTCGCCGCATGACCAATGCCGACCTCGGTCTGGCCGAACTGGAAGCCAATGTCGATTCGCTGATTGTGGTGCTCAACGAAAAACTGCTTGAGGTGCTGGGTGACGACGTGACGCAGGACGAGGCCTTTGCGCATGCCAACGACGTGCTGAAAAACGCCGTCGGCGGCATCGCCGAGATCATCAACGTGCCCGGCCACGTCAACGTCGACTTCGAGGACGTGCGCACCGTGATGGGTGAGCCCGGCAAGGCCATGATGGGCACGGCCCGCGCCAATGGCCCGGACCGCGCGCGTATCGCCGCCGAACAGGCGGTGGCCTGCCCGCTGCTCGAAGGCATCGACCTGTCGGGCGCCAAGGGTGTGCTGGTGCTGATCAGCGCCGCCAAGGGTTCGCTCAAGCTCAACGAGTCCAAGCTGGCCATGAACACCATCCGCGCCTACGCGTCGCCCGATGCGCATGTGATCTACGGCACGGCCTACGACGACGAACTCGGCGACGACATCCGTGTCACGGTGGTCGCCACCGGGCTGAGCCGCCAGGGCGCACGCCGCACGGCGCCGCCGCTGCAGGTGCTGCGCACCGGCACCGACAACATGCCGGTGCTCAACATGGCGGTCGGCGGCGGCTCGGTCAACAGCGTGCATCCCGGCGGCAACAGCATGGGTTCGGCCCAGCCGGACTACGGCAACATGACGGTGCCCAGCGTCTGGCGCACCAACCGCACCCAGGCGGCGGCCAAGGTTGATGCGCTGGCGTCCGGCGGCATGGACGACTTCGAGATTCCGGCTTTCCTGCGCAAGCAAGCCGATTAAGGTTCGCACGCGGTAAAAAGACAGGGTGGGCTACACAGGAGCCCACCCTTTTTTCATGCCTGATGGCCATGTCCTCGCCGGGAGCAGTGATGAAAATCGCCCTGATTCATGCACTCTTGCTGACTGTTTTTTCCATCGGGAATCTGTGCGCCCAGACCGCCCGACCGGAGCAGGCCGAAAAAGTGAGCTGGCCCAGCATGCTGTGCACGCCGACGGCCTGCAACCGGCTGGCCGCCCAGGGCCTGTTGTTTGCACCGCCAGGCGCAAAAAAAGTGGTGCTGATCTCGCACGGATCGCAAGGCATCGACAGCCGCATGTTCGACTATGTGGACAGTCTGCAAAAGGAAGGTTTTGCGGCGCTGGTGATTGATCACTGGAAGCCGCGTGGCATCGGCGTGACGCACGATGACTACCTGGCGGCCTCGGTCCGGGGCGGCAACGAGTTGAACATGGTGGCGGACAGCCTGACTGCCGCAGACTGGCTGCGCAGCAAGGGCTACGAAAAAGTGGGCAGCATCGGCGAATCCCAGGGTTCGTCGGCGGCGATTGTGCTGCAGCAAAAGTGGGCCCATGTGCTGGTCGAGCGCAATATCCGGCGCCTTTACGCGAGCGACTTCCGGACCCGACCGCTGGATGCGGTGGTGGGTTTGTACGGTTTCTGCGGCTTCCGCCATGCCACCCGCGATGCCTACTTCGGCACGCCCTTTCTGTTCATCACCGGTGAGGTTGATGACGAAACGCCGAGCAAATATTGCGAACGTTATGTGCCCTGGATGAATGAACGCGGCGGCCAAGCAAGCATCATCGTGATCCCGGGTGAGGGCCACAGCTTTGACGCCCCCTACAGGCGGCAACGCAATGTGTTCGGGCCGCACTATGCGAAATGCGACATTCTGGTGGACGACAGCGGCGTGACCGAACTCAACAGCGGCATGAAGATGCCCGGTGAAACCAATATCAACGGCATGCTGGCCAAATGTGTCAGCCGGATTTACCACTCGGGCTACTGGAAAGACCGGTTTGTCGCGGTACCGCACTGGACAGGGTTTTTCAGGCAGCATCTCTAGCCCAAAAGCCATGCCCGCCTAAAATGTCACCATGCTCCAGCAACGCACCCTCAAATCCCTGACCAAGGCGGTCGGTGTGGGCCTGCACAGCGGCCAGCGGGTCGAGTTGACCCTGCGGCCGGCTGCCCCCGACACCGGCATTGTGTTCCGCCGCGTGGATTTGCCCCAGCCGGTGGACATCGTGATTTCCGCCGAGGCCGTGACCGACACACGCCTGGCCTCCACCATTTCCAGCGGCAGTGCCAAGGTGCACACCGTGGAGCACCTGATGTCGGCCTGCGCCGGCCTGGGCATCGACAACCTCCATATCGATATCACCGCCGAGGAAGTGCCCATCCTGGACGGTTCGGCTTCCTCGTTTGTGTTCCTGCTGCAGTCGGCCGGCATTGAGCTGCAGTCGGCCCCCAAGCGGTTCATCCGCGTGCTCAAGCCGGTGGAAGTGCGCGAAGGGCAGGGCGCCACCGAAAAGTGGGCGCGCCTGTCGCCCTACAACGGCTACAAGCTGGGCTTCGAGATCGACTTCGACCATCCGGCGGTGGACTCCACGGGCCAGCGCGTCGAGTTCGACCTGGGCACCGGCTCCTACACCCGTGACATCGCGCGTGCGCGCACCTTTGGCTTCACCAAGGACGTCGAGATGATGCGGGCCAACGGGCTGGCCCTGGGTGGCGGGCTGGACAACGCCATCGTGATGGACGACTACCGCGTGCTCAACACCGATGGCCTGCGTTACAACGACGAGTTCGTCAAACACAAGATCCTCGACGCCATGGGTGACCTCTATTTGCTCGGCAGGCCGCTGCTGGCCGCCTACAGCGCGTTCCGCTCCGGCCATGCGCTGAACAACAAGCTGCTGCGCGAATTGCTGTCGCATGCTGACGCGTATGAGGTCGTGACTTTCGAGGACGAAAAAAAGGCGCCCCAGGGGTTTGCGCAGCTGGCCCGGGCCTGGTAGCGGCATGGCTTTTTTCCGCATCCTGATTGTGCTGCTGCTGGTGGCTGCCGGCATTTCATTCGCGCTGTTCGCGCTGACATCCAATGTGCGCTACAAGCGTACCGGGCTGCGGATTCTGGGCGGCACCCTGGTCGCCGCCTTTGTTTTTTTTGCCATCCTGATCGCCGACGAACTGCTCTGGGGCTAGGCGGCCAGGACACGCTTGGCTCAGTGGTGCCGGCCGTCCTTGAACGAGGCGGTCGAGGTCCGGCCCAGCGTGGTGGCGCGCGCCAGGATGGCCGCGGAGCCGCCCACATGCGCATGGGTGATCGCCAGCGCCAGCGCGTCAGCCGCATCCTTGCCGGGCAGTCCGGGCAATTTCAGAAGGCGCTTGACCATCTCCTGCACCTCGGGCTTGCCGGCCTTGCCGTAACCGGCCACGGCTTTTTTCATCTGCAGCGGCGTGTATTCGGCCACCTCGATGTTGCAGCTGACCAGCGCGGTCACGCAGGCGCCGCGCGCCTGGCCCAGCATCAGCGTGGCCTGCGGATTGACATTGACAAACACGATCTCGCAGGCCGAACTGTCGGGGCTGTAGCGGGCGGTGATTTCGCAGATGCCGTCGAACAGCACCTTGAGCCGCGCCGGCAGGTTGCCGCGGTCCAGATGCGTGGTCTTGATGGTGCCGCTGGCCACATAGGTCAGCGACGGGCCGTCCACATCGATCACGCCGAAACCGGTGATCTGCAGGCCGGGGTCGATGCCGAGTATCCTCATTTGCTCTGCTTTTGATAGCGGACCAGGGCCACCGGATATGGGCTAGAGGCCAAAATACCACCGAACCGAGTGGAAAAACACGGGTGCGGCGAAACACAGCGCATCGACCCGGTCCAGCAGGCCGCTGGCGCCGGTGACCGACTTGCCTTCCGTGCCCCAGTTGGTGATGCCGCGGTCGCGCTTGAGCGCCTTCATCACCAGGTGGCCGAGCGATCCGGCAACACAGGCGATCAGCGCCATCGCCACGGCCTGCGCCGGCTTGAAGGGCGTCAGGCCCGACATCAGGCCGCCGACAAAACCGCCGACACCCAGCCCGATCAGCCAGCTGGTCCAGTTGAAGCTCTGGCTGACCTGGGGCGCGGTCGCGGCGCGCGGCCACTTGCGGTTGGCCAGGTGCTGCACCAGCATGCCGGTCTGGACCACAAACACCAGGAAAAAGACGAGAAAGGCGTTTTTGCCGCTGTAGTTGGGGAAACCCAGCAGCAACAGCGCCGGCACATGGCTGATGCCGTAGACGCAGACCATGATGCCCCACTGCAGCTTCGCCGTTCGCTCGAGGAAACGCTGCGGGTCGTTGGCCAGCGCACTGACCACCGGAATGGCGAGGAACACATAGACCGGGATGAACACCGTCACCAGATCGAAGCGTTTGGTGATCACCAGCCAGAACTGCACCGGCAAGACCACAAAAAACGCCAGCACCAGGCTGCGGTGGTCGCCATGGCGTGTCGGCGACAGCGTGATGAATTCGCGCAGCGCAAAAAAGGCCACGATCGCAAACAGCAGGGTGGCCACGGTTTCGCCGGAGGCCCAGGCCAGCCAGAACACGGTGCACATCAGCCAGGAGGTGTTCAGCAGGCTGGTCAGCTCCCGGATGTCCTGGGTGTGGATCTCGTTCTCGCCGTCATCGCGCAGCGAGATCACCAGGGCCCAGATGCTGGCGGCAATCAGCAGGCCGAACACCATCACGAACAGCAGGCCGACCTGCTGCGAGGGTGTGAGGTTGCGCAGAAAGCTGCTCATCAGGAATCCCTCAGCGCCATCACCGCCTGCCGCGCGCGCGCCAGGAAGCTGCCACGCTCTTCACCGGCTTGCAGCACCAGCGGCGCGCCAAAGGTCACCGAACACAGGATGGGCACAGGCACCACTTCGCCCTTGGGCATCACCCGCTGCACGTTGTTGATCCAGGCCGGCACCAGCACCACCTGCGGAAACTTCTGCGCGAGGTTGTAGAGGCCCGACTTGAAGGCCTGCGGCTCTTCCTGGTTGCCGCGTGTGCCTTCCGGGAACAGGATGATGGAGTCGCCGCTTTCCAGGGCATCGATCAGCGGCTCCAGCGGATCCTGGTCGGTGGTTTTGGTGCGGTCCACATAAATCGCGTTGAACACCGCCGTGGTCAACCACTGCTTGAACGGTGTTTTGGTCCAGTAGTCCTTCGCCGCGATCGGCCGCGTGATGCTGCGCAGCTCGCTGGGCAGGGCGGCCCAGATCAGCACCAGGTCGGCATGGCTCTGGTGGTTGGCGAAATAGATGCGCTGCTCGGCCTTGGGCGGACAGCCCTGCCAGCGCGCCTGTGCGCCCGTCAGCGCGCGGATCAGGCCCAGCAGGAACAAGCTCATGGCCTTGGCGGGAATGTTCATGGCAGCTCCACCCCGCCCATGCGCGCCGCAATGGTGGACGCGCGCGACGCCAGGTAGCCGGAGCCGGGACGGGTTTCGAAATACTTGGGGCGCGGCAGCATCACCGCCAGGCGGGCTGCCTCGTAGGCGCTGAGTCGGGCGGCCGGCTTGCGGAAATAATGCTGCGCCGCGGCTTCCGCGCCGAACACACCTTCACCCCATTCGACATTGTTGAGGTAAATCTCCAGGATGCGCTGCTTGCTGAGCAGGGCTTCGAGCATCAGCGTGAGCACCAGCTCCTGGCCTTTGCGCATCAGGGTGCGTTCGCCCGACAGGAACAGGTTTTTGGCGAGCTGCTGCGTGATGGTGGAACCGCCGACAATTTTGGGGGGTTTGGCTGCCGGCTTGCCGCTGCCGGCCGGCGCGGCCTTGCTGCCGAGACGGCTGGCGGCTTTTTCGGCGCGCTGCTCGGCCTGGGTGTTTTTCTCCCAGGCCTTCTCGAGCGCTTCCAGATCCACACCTTCGTGTTCGACGAAGGTGGCGTCCTCGGACACGATGACCGCGCGTTTGAGGTTGTCGGACAGCTCTGCATAAGGCACCCATTGCTGGCGCCATTTCAGGCTGCCTTTTTCGGTCGCCAGCCGGTAGATCTCCGAGCGCTGGAACGCGGTGGACTGCGGGTCCACCAGCGCCATCAAGGCAATGCGGCCGACAAAATAAAGCTGTACCGCCAGGCCGGCGATCACCACCAGCAGCAACCAGCGCAGCAAGGCCTTCATGCCAGCGCCTTGCGCATTTCCTGCAGCACCTGGGCCGACGGCGGCCGCACACCGCGCCAGAAGGCGAAGGACTCGGCGGCCTGCTCGACCAGCATGCCCAGGCCATCACGCGCCACGCCGCCGTGGCCCCGCGCCCAGTCGGCAAACGGCTGGGCCGCCGCGCCGTACATCATGTCGTAAGCCAGCGCCCCGGGTTTGAGCACGCGTGGGTCGACCGGCACCGCAGCGCCGCTCAGGCTGCTGGCCGTGGCATTGATGATCACATCAAAATTATCTTCCAGCCCTTGCTGTTCAAGGGCGAGCAGCTCTGTTTTTTGTAGCACGGCACGCAGCGATGGATGATCCGCATGGCGCGCCACCAGCGCCAGCGCCCTGGCATGGGTGCGGTTGGTGACCACCAGCCGGCGCGGGCCGGCCATCAGCAGCGGGCCCAGCACACCGGCAGCGGCGCCGCCGGCGCCCAGCAGCAGGATGTCGCGTCCGGCCAGGCGGATGCCTGCATTGAGCTGGATGTCGTTGACCAGGCCGACACCGTCGGTGTTGTCAGCCGCGATCAGCGCATCGTCGTCAAACCGGAGTGTGTTCGCGGCCTGCGCCAGCATCGCGCGTTCACTGGCGGTGTCGGCCAGCCGGAAGGCCTCGAACTTGAAGGGCACGGTCACGTTGCAGCCGCGGCCGCCGCCGGCGATCCAGTCCCGCAGGCTGGCGGCAAAGCCGTCCAGCGGTGCGAGCTGCCGGCTGTAGTCCAGGGCCTGGCCGGTCAGCTCGGCGAAGCGCTTGTGGATGGCCGGCGACTTGCTGTGGGCAACCGGGTTGCCGAGGACGCAGTAGTGATCCATGGTGAGAGCAGGCCCTAACGCTCGAGTTGTTTGGTTTCAAGGGTTTCGTCACGCGTGAACTTGAAGCGTGAGACCACCACGATCTGGTCAGCCTTGCGCCGCATCGCCTCGCTGAAGTTGCCGAAGGGCCCGGTGGCGCGCGCGATGCTTGCGGCGCGCCGGTCCAGCGTCAGGTTGCCGGAGGTCTCGACCACCTCGGTGGACAACACGCGGCCGTCAAAATTGATCGTCAGCACCATGGTCAGCTCGCCGTACAGCTTCTTGCCGGCCTGCTCGGGGAAATTGACGGTGCCGCGTTCCTCGATCTTGCGGCGCAACGCGTCGTAGTAGATCGCATACACCTCTTCGCGCGTGGCCGGGCTGATGTAGCGTTTCTTGGGCCGGGCATTTTCCTCGTTGATGCGGCGCTCGATCTCGGCCAGGATCTTGATCAGCTGCTTGCGCTTTTCCTCGCGGTCGGCCTGCGCCGCGTCGCGCGTCGTGACCTTGGGATCGGGCGGCGGCATGGACGCCAGCTCTTTCTTGATCTGGGCCAGCAGCAGGGTTTGCTGCTCCTGCATCGCCTCGATCTTGCGCTGCGCGTCTTCGCTGGCGTCCCCGAGCTCGGTCAGCGCCGAGGGCGGCAGCGGGCTGGTGGCGCGGCCCCGCTCGGCATCGCCGCCGCCGGCCAGCGAGGCCTGGGCGATGGCCTTGGCCACGTCCGGCCGCTCATTCGATCTGGCATTGACCAGGATCACTTCCAGCGGGGTGTCCTGGAACACCCGGTTGAAACGTTCCGGGTCGACAAAACGCACGGTCAGCAGCACCGCGTGCAGGGCGACTGAAAAGCCCAGGGCAATGTGCAGGGTGCTGGGTGATTTCACAGGACAGGATTATCGGGGCTAAGCGCCGCCCGCAACCGGGGCGTTTTCCGCAGGCGCTTCGTTCAGATCGACGGCAATCGAGATCGGACCGGCGGCAATCTCCGATTCGTTGTCTTCCTCGTCCACCTGCTCCGCGGCGGCGTCATCCACCACCACGTCGAGGCGCTCGATCACCGTGCCGCTGACATCCAGCGTGATCTCGTCGATCTCGCCGAGGCGGATGCGCAGCTTCGCGCCGCGCGGCAGGCCCTGCGCGCCCATGGCCGGCAACACCAGCGGCAGGTCGTCGGCCCGCACCAGGTTGTCCTTGAAGGCGGTGGCGGTCAGTTCGGTGATGCCGTTTTGCTGCAGGTACTTGAGTGTCCAGTAACGCTCGATGCCGGCCTGGAAACCGTTGTAGGCGCTGTAGGCGCCGTCGAAACCCGAGATGATGGAAAACAGCTCGGCATCCTTGGGCTTGAAGGGCGCCGCCAGCGCCGCCGTGCGGCCGTGCGTGACGCAGGCAATGATCTGCCACTGGTTGACCAGGTCGGTGTAGCGGCGCAACGGCGAGGTGGCCCAGGCGTAACTCTTCACGCCGATGCCGGCGTGCGGCAGGGCCTTGGTGCCCATGCGCACCTTGACGCCGGGCGCCAGGCTGGCCTGGCTGCGGTAGATGCCGGGCACGCCGTGTTCGGCCAGCCATTCCCCCCAGGTGCTGTTGGCCAGGATCATGGCCTCGGCGACGATCAGGTCCAGCGGCGCGCCGCGTTTGCGGATGCTGATGCTGACCTTCTCGTTGCCCTCGGGCTCCTGGCCGGACGGGTTGTCCAGGCTGAAGTTGTAGTCGGGCCGGTTGAAGTTTTCCGGCTTGCCGCGCACCACTTCGCGCTGGGCCTTCAGGTGGCGCGCGAGCCGGTGCAGAAAGGACAGCTCGCTGCCCCAGGCAACGCCGGGTGTGGACGCCCCTGCTTCGGCGGCTTCAAAAAAAGCCTCGTTGAAGACTTCATCGAGTTTGTCGTGGCGCAGGTTGGCGGCGATCGGCACCTGCTCCAGCCTGGTTGACGTGGCGCTGATGGCCAGCGTGGCCTCGTCCAGTGTCACATACAGCGACAGCGCCGGGCAGTGGCGTCCTTCCTGCAGCGTGTAGCTTTGCACCACTTCGTCGGGCAGCATGGTCAGCTTGTAGCCCGGCATGTAGACGGTGGACAGGCGGGCGCGGCCCAGCAGGTCGATGGCGCTGCCCGGCAACACGGCCAGGCCGGGCGCGGCGATGTGGATGCCCAGCGTGACGCTGCCGCTGCCCAGCCCCTGCACCGACAGCGCGTCGTCGATCTCGGTGGTGCTGGAGTCGTCGATCGAAAAGGCCTGCACGTTGGCAGCCAGCGGCAGCTCGTCCCTGACCGGCGGTGCCTGGATGGCGGGAAAGGCCGTGCCTTTCGGGAAGTTTTCGAACAGGAAACGTTTCCAGTGGAACTGGTAGGGCGAGGCGATCGCGCCGGCCTGCTGCAGCAGGTCCAGCGGCGCCTTGTGCGCGGCGCGCGAGGCCTCGACCACCGCCTTGTATTCGGGGCTGTTCTTGTCGGGCCTGAACAGGATTTTGTACAGCTGCTCGCGCACTGGCGCCGGGCAACGGCCTTGCGCCAGTTCTTCAGCCCAGGCGGTGATTTGCGCAAGCACCTGTTTCTTTTTCTCGATGGCGGCCAGCGCCTGCTGCAGGATCTCGGCCGGCGCTTTTTTGAAGCGCCCCTTGCCGGCGCGCCGGAAATAATGCGGCGCCTCGAACAGGCGGAACAGGGCCGCAGCCTGCTGTTCGGTCGAGGCGGGTCGGGTCGGATCGGCGCTGAAGTAGTCGCGCGCCAGCTCGGCAAAGCTGAATTCCTCCTCGCTGGCGAACTCCCAGGCCAGGTCCAGATCGATCTCTTCGCTGATTTTCTGCCCCGCCGCAACCAGTTCGGCGGGGGCGGGTTTTTCAAACTTCAGCAGCGCGTTGGCGGCCTTGAGCTTGACCCGTTTGCCCGAGTCCAGCTCGACCTGCAGCGAGCTGTCGGCCTCGGACAAAATACGGCCGGCCAGAAACTTGCCGGCTTCTTCAAACAATACAAACAAAACGTCATCCTTTGCTTACTCTGGCACTGCGAACTGAACACCGCGCTACGTCCCGACTGTCGTAGGGCCTAGTGTAATCAGCCGCCCCGCGCGCGGCCTCAGGGCAGACCGAGGAAGCCCATGACTTCCGGCAGGTGGCCAGGGAAGTCGCTGATGGCGTGGTCTCCGCCTTCGAGCAGCCGGATCTGCGCGCCGGGATAACGGCCCGTCATCTCGCGCCAGTCCAGCACCTCGTCGCCTTTGGCGATCAGCGCGAAATAATTCTCCGGCTGCGCGACGGGGCCATGGGTCAGGGCCTGCAACTCGTCGACAAAACGCGGCTCGAAGAAAAAGCGTTCGGTCGGGTCATGCCAGGACGTCTGTTCGCCGATGTAGGTGGCCAGGTCGCGCGCCGGGTTCACCGCCGGGTTCAGCAGCACCGCCTGGCAGCCGCAGGTCTCGGCCACATGGGTTGCGTAAAAGCCGCCCAGCGAGGAGCCCATCACCGCCATGTCCGCCCGCGGCCAGCTGGCGATGCCATCGGTCACCATCTGCATCGCTTCTTTGGGCGAGGGCGGCAGCTGCGGGCACCACCAGGTGACGCCGGGATGCCGGCGCTGCATCCATGCCGCGACCTGCCGGGCCTTGGCCGATTGCGGGGAGGAGCGGAAGCCGTGGAGGTAAAGCAGGTGGGTGATGGGCATGGCGGGTATGGTACCCGCCGTTCCGGCGGGATGTCCGATGAAAAGTGGCTCCAGCCCATGTCGGATGGCCTTGAGTAGCTATTGAATTCATAGCGAGTTGCCGCTGTGTCTGTTATCCCGGACTGGATCCGGGATCCATGGGGCGCACGGACACCGTTCGGGCTGAGCCTGTCGAAGCGTCTTCTTCTTCAAGCCCTTGAGTACGCTGATGTTTGTAGGCCGGGGGTTGCCCGGCGGCAACTCACTTTTCTTTGTCTCGCCAAAGAAAAGTAAGCAAAAGAAAAGCGACCCGATGGTCTGGGTCCCCTTCGCTGCCGCTCAGGGGCAACCTGCGGTGCTCGACAAAAGCGGGGTCTCGCTCGAACTCGCCTTCGGCTCAGACAATCGCGATCCCTGATCCGCTTTTGTCTGCGCTCCTCGGCCCAGCCCGACGGGTGGGGGACAGAAAACCAATGCGGGGACAAAAGTCCGGAGCAGGAGAAGCGCGTAGCGCTTGTCTTGCGGGAATCCCAACAGACCGTCATGTGTGCACGTGGTTGCAGCGCACGCGGCCAGATGAGGTCCCCCGCCATCGCCCGGCGGGCGAGGGAGGGAGTGGGGAGTTGCGCCTGCTTTCTACAGCGGACCACCGGCGGAGCGTGATGCCGGGTTAACTTCAATTCACAAACCGCCAGCCCAAGGCTGGCAGATAATCGCTCCCCATGTCCGCCGTTTTCGACAAACCTTCTGTTTTCCAGCGCGCCGCCCCGATGTTCCAGGGCTTTGACGGGCTGTTGGCGTTTGCGGTATTCCTGCTGGCCGGCGCCGGCCTGCTGATCATGTATTCGTCGGGGTTCGACCATGGCACGCGGTTTGTTGACCATGGCCGCAACATGCTGATTGCCGGCTTCATCATGTTTGTGGTGGCGCAGGTCCCGCCGCAGCGGCTGATGGCGTTCGCGGTGCCGCTTTATGTGGCGGGTGTCGCGCTGCTGATCGCGGTGGCGATTTTCGGCATCACCAAAAAAGGCGCCAAACGCTGGATCAACCTGGGCATCGTGATCCAGCCCAGCGAAATCCTGAAAATCGCGATGCCGCTGATGCTGGCCTGGTGGTTCCAGAAGCGCGAAGGCCAGTTGCGCCCGCTCGATTTCCTGGTTGCCGGCGTGCTGCTGCTGGTGCCGGTCGGCCTGATCATGAAGCAGCCCGACCTCGGCACCTCGCTGCTGGTGCTGGCGGCCGGCCTGGCGGTGATCTTTTTTGCGGGACTGAGCTGGAAGCTGATCCTGCCGCCGGTGCTGCTGGGGCTGGTGGGCATCCTGCTGCTGGTCTGGTTCGAGCCCGAACTGTGCGCCAAGGGCATGCGCTGGCCGGTGTTGCATGACTACCAGCAGCAGCGCATCTGCACCTTGCTGGACCCGACGCGTGACCCGCTGGGCAAAGGCTTTCACATCATCCAGGGCATGATCGCGATCGGCTCCGGGGGCCTGTTCGGCAAGGGTTTCATGCAGGGCACACAGACCCACCTGGAATTCATTCCCGAACGCACCACCGACTTCATCTTTGCGGCCTATTCCGAGGAGTTCGGCCTGGTCGGCAACCTGGCGCTGATCGTCGCCTTCATCTTCCTGATCTTCCGCGGGCTGGTGATTGCGCTGGAAGCGCCCACGCTGTTCGCGCGCCTGCTCGCCGGCGCCGTGACCATGATCTTTTTCACCTATGCCTTCGTCAACATGGGCATGGTCAGTGGCATCCTGCCGGTGGTTGGTGTGCCGCTGCCCTTCATCAGTTATGGCGGCACCGCCATGGTCACGCTGGGGCTGGCCGTCGGCATCCTGATGTCGATCTCGAAAGCCAAGCGACTGGTGCAAAGTTAGGCTGGGCATCCGCTGGGCGCCGGGGGGTGCCGCGCCCGCCTGTTGCACGGTGTCACCCGATGGCGCTTGCGCGCCGGCCGGCAGCGGGGTACAAGCGCTATTCCTGTTGGTTCAACCCTGCTTTTCGCTGAAGGAGCATCGCCATGGCCGGAAAATTCGAACTCAAGAAGTCCAAAAACGACAAGTATTTCTTCTCGCTGCTGGCTGCCAACGGCCAGACGATTCTGGCCAGCGAGATGTACGACGCCAAAGCCAGCGCGCTGGCAGGCATCGAATCGGTGAAGAAGAACGCCGGCGACGACGCCCGATATCTGCGCCTGGACGGCAAGGACGGGTCGCCCTATTTCACGCTGCGTGCCGCCAACAACCAGGTGATCGGCCAAAGCCAGATGTATGCCAGCGCCGCGGCGCGCGACAGCGGCATCGAATCGTGCAAAACCAATGGCCCGGGCGCCAGCACCAGCGACCTGAGCTAGGCAGGGGCGCAACAGGCCGCCAGGACTTGTCCAGCGCCTGCCTGAACGACCGGACCGCTTTCAGGCGCGCCGCGCAGCCTGGGCGACAAAGCCCCGCAGGGCGCAGGCGGGGGCGGACTGCCTACAATGACTCCATGACCTCACTCAAATCCTCGCCGTCTTCCGCCCGCCGGTCCGTGTCTGCCTCCGGCGCCCGGCCCAGCGCCGACGCCACCTCGCAGCGGCTGGAGATTGCGCAGAAGCTGCTGCTGGCGCCGTTCGGGCTGACCGAGGCGCACCTGTCGCGCGCGCTGGGTGAAATCACCTCCTGGGGCGTGGACGACGCCGACCTGTATTTCCAGTACACCCGCAGTGAGGGCTGGAGCCTGGAAGAGGGCATCGTCAAGACCGGTTCCTTCAGCATCGACCAGGGTGTCGGCGTGCGTGCGGTCAGCGGTGAAAAAACCGCGTTTGCCTACTCCGACGACATTTCGGAAGCGTCGCTGCTTGACGCGGCGCGCACCGTGCGTACGATTTCGGCTGCGACCCGCGCCGGCCGTGTCAAGGTGCCGTCGCGCAAGGTGGCACCGGGCCGTGCGCTCTACCAGGACATGGACCCGATCGCGACGCTGGGCAGCACCGCCAAGGTGCAACTGCTCGAGCGTGTGGAAAAACTCGCCAAGGCCAAAGACCCGCGCATCGTGCAGGTCATGGCCGGCCTGGCCAGTGAATACGACGTGGTGATGGTGGCGCGTGCCGACGGCACGCTGGCCGCCGACGTGCGGCCGCTGGTGCGCCTGTCGGT
>PNNC01000209.1 GCA_013824015.1 Polaromonas sp. | reverse complement strand
GGTACTGTCTGCGACCCCGCGCCTTGCGCCAGGCCCTCATGCTGCGTCCGGCGGCTTCAAGGCTTTCGGACAAGCCACAAAAAAACCCGCAGGGCGCGCGCCCTGCGGGTTTTTTCATGGGCGCTTGCGGGTCAGGCGACCGGCTTGAAATCGTAGCCGTTGCCCAGTTTCTCGATGCGGCCGAAGGCCGGGAAGGGGAAGTGGAAACCACCGGCGGTCATATTCTCTTGCACCGTCATCTCGAAGACCTTGCGGCGCACCTCACGCGCAGCGGCAGCATCCATATCAAACACCACGGCCATGTCGGGATTGCGGGCGAACAGCTGCGGGATGTTGGTCAGGTCGGCCAGGTAGGCGAACTTGAAGCGGTAGCTCTGCGCCACGAACAGGGTGTGACCCGGCGTGTGGCCAAAGGCGGCGACCGACTTGAGGCTGTTCGCACCACGGATGATCTCGGTTCCCGGCACGAACTTGACCAGGCGGTCTGCCCCCAGTCCGCCCATGACGCGGCGCACATTCTGGAACGCGCCCTTCATGGCGTCCGGCGCCGCCGCCATCCTGGCGTCGTCCATCCAGAAGTCGTACTCCACCGTCGGGACCATGATCTTGGCGTTCGGGAACACCAGCTGGCCGGCCTTGTTGCGTACGCCGTTGATGTGGTCGCCATGGAAGTGACTCAGGATCACGGTGTCGATGTCCTCCACCTTGTAGCCCGCTGCATTGAGGTTGCTGACCAGCCGGCCCGTGGTCGGTCCGCCGTTGTCAGAAAAACCGGTGTCGATCAGCACGCGGCGGTTGCCCATGACGATCAGGAAGGCGGTGTAGGGCACATCGATGTAATCGGTGGGCAGATTCTGCGAACGCAGCAGCGCCTGCACCTGGTCCAGCGGCGTGTTGCGCACAAACTCTGCAGCCAGGGGGCGGCGGGTCACGCCGTCATTGAGCGAGATAACCTCCATGTCACCCATCTGCTGGCGGCGATAACCCACCTGCACCACGCTGGGTGCGCCAAAATTCGGGGCGTTCTGCGCCACCAGGGGGACGAAGGATCCGGCCAGATAGGCGGCGGCAGCGGCGCCTCCTCCGACGAGCAGGTCACGGCGATTGATCATTTTTGTAGCTCCTGAGTCATGGGTTGAAGAAAACCCGTGAATACTCTCCGACTCAGGCACAAGCCGCCCGCGCTACGCCGATTACCCGGCTGCGGCCAGGGGGAATCCGGGTTATTCAGGAAGCGCGCAGGCGCTGCAGCAGGCCGGCCGTCGAACCGTCCAGTCCCGCCGCATCGCCCGAATCCAGCCGGCTTTCCAGGTCCTTGGCCAGCACCTTGCCCAGCTCGACGCCCCACTGGTCAAAGCTGTTGATGCCCCAGATCGCGCCGCTGACAAACACGCGATGCTCCTGCAGCGCGATCAGGGCGCCCAGGCTGGCCGGCGTCAGCGCTTCCAGCAGCAGCAGCGTGCTGGGGCGGTTGCCAGGAAAATGTTGGTGGCCGCCCGCATCCTTCTTGCCCTGCATCAGCGCCTGGGCCTGGGCCAGCACATTGGCCAGCAGCTTGCTGTGGTGCCCCGGCAGGCTGCGCGCGGCACGCTTGACCGCAACAAACTCGACCGGAACCACGTCGGTGCCCTGGTGCAGCATCTGGAAGTAGGCATGCTGGCCGTTGGTGCCGGGTTCGCCCCAGAGCACCGGCGCCGTCGCAAACGGCAGGGCCTGCCCGTCCAGGTCGACACGTTTGCCGTTGCTCTCCATCTCGAGCTGCTGCAGGTAGGCCGGCAGGCGGCGCAAGGCGCTGCTGTAGGGCGCGATGCTGCGGCTGGTGAAGCCGTGGAAGTTGCGGTACCAGACATCCAGCAGGCCCAGGCGCACCGGCAGGTTCTGCGCCAGCGGCGCGCTGCGGAAGTGGTTGTCCATCGCATGGGCGCCGCCCAGAAACTCCCGGAAACCCTGGGCGCCGATCGCGATGGCCAGCGGCAGGCCAATCGCCGACCACAGCGAATAGCGCCCGCCGACCCAGTCCCAGAAGCCGAAGGTGGTGCTGATGCCAAAGTCCCTGGCCGCCGCCACGTTGGTGGTCAGCGCAGCAAAGTGGCGGGCGATGTGGGTGCCGCCCTGCGCTTCGAACCAGTGTTTCGCCGAAGCGGCGTTGGTCATGGTTTCGATGGTGCTGAAGGTCTTGGAGGCGATCAGGAACAGCGTGTTTTCCGGCCTGCGCTGCGCCAGCACGGCCGCCAGTTCCTGGCCGTCGATGTTGGAAACAAAATGCAGGCGCTTGCCCGGCAGGCGGAATTCATCGAGCGCCAGCACCGCCATCTGTGGCCCCAGGTCGGACCCGCCGATACCGATGTTCACGATGTCGGTGATGGCCGGGTCCTGGCGCACCTGCTCAGCATAGGCCAGCATGGCGTCCAGCGTTTCATGTACCTGACGCAGTTCGTCTGCTATCTTTTCAGGAGCTGCATCCCCTTTCCCGTCATGGGCTGGAGGCGGATTTCTCAATAAAAAGTGCATCACCGCGCGGTTTTCGGTGCGGTTGATGTTTTCACCGGCGAACATCGCATCACGGTGCTGTTCCAGGCCGCACTGGCGCGCCAGGTCCAGCAGCAGGCCCTGCGTTGGCGTATCGACCAGGTTCTTCGACAGGTCGGCAAACACATGGGGCGCGTCCTGGCTGAAGTCCGCAAAACGGCGGGGGTCGGCGGCAAAGGCCTCGCGCAAATCCAGGCTTCTGCCGGTCGCTGCATACTGCGCCTGCAGCGCCTGCCAGGCCGGCGTGCGGTCGCAGCGTGTCATGGACCCGCTCATGCGGCCACCTCCTTGCGCCCAACCAGGATCAAGCCCTGCGGTGTCGGTGGCGTGGCCGCATTCGTTTTGGCATCGATCCCCGTGCCGGGGCCCCTCGCTGCGTAACTCATGCGGCCAGCATCAGCTTTTCAAGCTTGACCGCATCGGCCGCAAACGCGCGTATGCCTTCGGCCAGCTTCTCGGTCGCCATCGCGTCCTCGTTGAGCGCATAACGGAACGTCACCTCATCGAAGTTGACGGCGGGCAGGTCCAGCGCCTCGGCCGTTTTGGCGTCCAGCGCGGGTTGCAGCGGCGCGTCGCTGGCAGCGAGCTGGGCCAGCAGTTCCGGGCTGATGGTCAGCAGGTCACAGCCGGCCAGCGCGGTGATCTGGCCGATGTTGCGAAAGCTCGCGCCCATGACCTCGGTGGCGATGCCGAAGTGTTTGTAATGGTTGTAGATCTCGCGCACCGACTGGACACCGGGGTCATTGGCCCCCGACCGTGCGGCTTCGTCCCAGGCGGAGCCAGCCGATTTCTTGTACCAGTCGTAAATGCGTCCGACAAAAGGCGAGATCAGTTGCACCCTGGCCTGGCCGCAGGCCACCGCCTGGCAAAACGAAAACAGCAGCGTCAGGTTGGTGTGGATGCCGCGGTCCTCGAGCCGGCGCGCGGCTTCAATGCCTTCCCAGGTGGCCGCCACCTTGATCAGCACGCGGTCGATGTGGATGCCTTCGGCCTGGTACAGCTCGATGATGCGCTCGCCGCGGGTGAAGGTGGCGTTGCTGTCGAAACTCAGGCGCGCATCGACCTCGGTCGAGACGCGGCCCGGGATGATGGACAGGATCTCGCAGCCGAAGCGCACCAGCAGGCGGTCCATGGTTTCGTCAAGGGCCCGGCCGCGGAATTTGCCCATGGTCTCGGCCAGCAACGGCTGGTACTCCGGCTTTTGCACCGCCTTGAGGATCAGCGAGGGGTTGGTGGTCGCGTCCTGTGGCTTGAAGGCATCGAGCTGTTTGAAGTCGCCGGTGTCGGCCACCACGGTGGTGAACTGTTTAAGCGCGTCGAGTTGATTCATGGTCGGAGTGTAGAACGGTGGGCGCGGCGTGCCCTGTCAGCGGAGGGCGCGATTGAGTTACGATTATGCGCACAGAATATGAAACTTTATTACACGGCGGTTCTTCATGAGTTTTGACCTGGTCCTGTTCGGCGGCACCGGCGACCTGACCTGGCGCAAGCTGATGCCGGCGCTGTTCCAGGCCTTTCGCCATGGCTCGCTGCCCGCGGACGGCCGCATCATCGGCGTCGGCCGCGACAACATGAGCGACGTCCAGTACCGCGCGCTGATCCAGTCACGCTTCGACAGCGTGGAGCTGGCCAAGCGGCCCACCGGCGAGGAGTTCGAGCGTTTTGCCGCGTTGCTGCACTACCTGCGCATGGACCTGTCCCAGGCCGCCGACTATGCACAACTGGCCGGCATCCTGAAAACCCGGCAGGCCGACACCGTGGTGATTTACCTGGCCACCGCGCCGGCACTGTTCACCGGCATCTGCGAAAACATGGCCGCTGTAGGCCTGAACGGCCCGCAGACGCGGGTGGTGCTGGAAAAGCCGCTGGGGCACGACCTGGCGTCGAACCGGGCCATCAACGAAGCGGTGCTGCGCGTGTTGCCGGAAAAGCAGATCTTCCGGATCGACCACTACCTCGGCAAGCCTTCGGTGCAAAACCTGTTCGCCCTGCGTTTCGGCAACTCGCTGTTCGAGCCGCTGTGGCGCCGCGAAACGATTGCCAACATCCAGATCACGATTGCCGAGGAACTCGGCGTTGAAAAACGCGGCGCCTTCTACGACAGCACCGGCGCGCTGCGCGACATGGTGCAAAACCATGCGCTGCAGCTGCTCTGCGCCATCGGCATGGAGCCGCCGATCAACGCGCATGCCGATGCCATCCGTGACGAAAAACTCAAGGTGCTGCGTTCGCTCAAGGCCTGGACACCGGAAACCCTGAAGCACCACGTGATTCGCGGCCAGTACACCGCCGGCAACATCAACGGCGAGGCCGTGCCCGGCTACCTGCAGGAAAGCGGCGTCAACCCGGACAGCCGGACCGAAACCTTCGTGTCGCTGCGCGCCGAGATCGCCAACTGGCGCTGGGCCGGCGTGCCGTTTTACATACGCACCGGCAAACGCCTGGCCGACCGCGACGCCCACATCGAGGTCAACTTCCGCCCGACGCCGCATGCCATCTTCAAGTCGCCGCTGGGCGCCGGCAACCGTCTCGTGATCAACCTGCAACCCAAGGACGGACTGGAGCTGCACCTGCTGGCCCAGGGCCAGGACAACCGGGGAGGCAGCCGCGCGGCCAGCCAGACGCTGGCGCCGGTGCAACTCGACCTCGACTTTGACAAGCGTTTTGGCACCGAACGTGTCGGCGCCTACGAACGCCTGCTGCTGGACGTGATCAACGGCCGGCTGAACCTGTTTGTCCGCAGCGACGAACAGGAAGAAGCCTGGCGCTGGGTCGAACCGATTCTGGATGCCTGGCAACACGACACCGACGGCCCGCGCCCCTACACGGCTGGCACCTGGGGTCCGAGTGCCTCCAGCGCCATGATTGCGCGGGACAGCCACTGGTGGAGCGAAGAGAGTTGAGCCCCCACGGTCGCTCACAGCGAGCCTGCAGCAACTCCCTTGTCGTGCGCGGCCATTGGGGAGTCTCCAGTGCTTGACCGCATCAAAGCCTGCCTGCCCTCGCTGGCGCCGGCCGAGCAGCGGGTCGCCCACCTGGTGCTCAGCGACCCGCGCGCCTTTGCCAACCTGCCGGTCACCGAGCTGGCCGCACGCGCCCATGTCAGCAAGCCGACGGTGATCCGCTTTTGCCGCAGCGTCGGTTATGACGGCCTGTCGGACTTCAAGCTCAAGCTGGCCGGCAATGTCAGCGAAGGTGTGCCTTTCATCCACCGCAGCGTCGATGCCGATGACAAGACCAGCGATGTGCTGGTCAAGGTGATC
The DNA here is from genome assembly GCA_013824015.1 of Polaromonas sp. GTDB lineage: Bacteria > Pseudomonadota > Gammaproteobacteria > Burkholderiales > Burkholderiaceae_C > Polaromonas. Next base: position 12,395 of record PNNC01000209.1, on the reverse strand, counting down.
GACAACACGGTGGCCGCCTTCCTGAAGTACCGCAATGACGCGAGTTCGGTCGCCCTCGAAAAGGCGGTGCAGGCGCTGGCGGCCACCTGCCAGAGCGGGCAGCGCATCGAGTTTTTCGGTGTCGGCAACTCCGGCATCGTGGCGCAGGACGCGCAGCACAAGTTCTTCCGCCTCGGCGTGCATTCGATCGCCTGCAGTGACGGCCACATGCAGGTGATGAGCGCCTCGCTGCTCAGGCCCGGCGACTGTGTGGTGATCATCTCGAATTCCGGCCGCACGCGCGACCTGATGGATGCCGAAAGCATTGCGCGCAAGAACGGCGCGACCACCATCGTGATCACCGCCAGCGGTTCGCCGCTGGCGGCGGCCGGCCACATCCACCTGGCGGCGGATCATCCGGAAGGTTACGACCGCTACAGCCCGATGGTGTCGCGCCTGCTGCACCTGATGATCATTGACGTGCTCGCGACCTGCGTGGCGCTGCGCATCGGCGGCGACAAGCTGCAGCCGCTGCTCAAGGAGATGAAGAACAATCTGCGGAGCAAGCGATACGCCTAGCGTCATCGATTCTGGCGGAGCCTGTCGAAGCTGCGTTTCTTCCTCAAGCCTCTTTAGTTCGCTGCTGCCTGTTGGCCGGGGGTTGCCCGGCAGCAAGTAACTTTCTTTTGCGTCGCCAAAAGAAAGTCACCAAAGAAAAGGCGACCCGATGGTCTGGGTCCCCTTCGCTACCGCTCAGGGGCAACCTGCGGTGCCCAGCCCGACGGGTGGGGGAAACAAATACGGGTTCGGGCGCGGGGAGACATGACGCGCAAAGCGCGTCATGTCGGACGCACGGTACTGTCATGCTTGCACGCGAGCGCAGCGCACGCGGCCGCATCATGTCCCCCTCCATCGCCCAGCGGGGCGAGGGAGGGGCCGGGGGTGGGAGCGGGGAATCAAGCCCTCGCGGCAAGGCCGGACCGGAGACGCAGCGTGCTGCAGCGAAGGACCAGTTTGATGAATGAAATTGGCCTCCAGCCCATATCAGACAAGGGCCACCAGCTACAAAAACAATAGCAACTAGATCCTGCCCTCTTCCACCGCATGGCAGGCGATCTTCACGCCCTGGATGCTCAGCAGCTGCGGCCGCTCGGCGCGGCAGCGGTCGTTGACGTGCGGGCAACGCGGGTGGAAGGTGCAGCCGGTCGGCGGGTTCAGCGGATTCGGCACCTCGCCCTGCACCGGTGTCCGGTCGCGGCCGATGTCGTGCATCTTCGGGATCGCGTCCAGCAACATGCGCGTGTAGGGATGGCGCGGCGCGGCAAACAGTGTCTGCTTGTCGGCCAGCTCCACCAGCCGGCCCAGGTACATCACGCCGACCTGGTCGCTGACGTGGCGAACCACCGCGAGGTTGTGCGAGATGAACAGGTAAGTCAGCCCGCGTTCGCGCTGCAGGTCCTTCATGATGTTGAGGACCTGCGCCTGCACACTGACGTCGAGCGCCGAGGTCGGCTCGTCGCAGACCAGGAACTCCGGCTCGGTCGCCAGCGCGCGGGCGATCGAGATGCGCTGGCGCTGGCCGCCGGAGAACTGGTGCGGGTACTTGACCATGTCCAGCGGCGACAGACCCACTGACTTGAGCAGTTCCCCGACCTTGTCCTTGAGCTGCGCCTCGTCGGTGATCAGGCCGTGTTCGCGCAAGGGCTCCCCGACGATGTCCTCGACAATCCAGCGCGGGTTCAGGCTGGCATACGGGTCCTGGAAGATCATCTGGATGCGGCTGCGCAACTTGCGGCCCTGCGGTGTCTTGAAGGCCGCATGGGCATCCTGGCCGTCGAAGGTCAGGCCGCCGCGGGTCGGGTTGTACAGCCCCACCAGCAGCTTGGCCACCGTGCTCTTGCCGCAGCCGGACTCGCCGACCAGCGCCAGGGTCTTGCCTTTTTCGATCTCGAAACTGACGCCGTCAACGGCGTTGAGCATCAGGCGCGGCTTGCGCTCGATCACACGGTTCAGCCAGGGCGGCGAGACGTCAAAGGTCTTGGCCAGGTCGTGTGCTTGAACAAGGGGGGTGTTCATGCCGGCACTCCTGCAGGCACATCATGCAGCCAGCAGGCGGCGCGCGTCGCGCCGGCCGGCAACAGCTCGGGCCGCTGCTGCCGGCAACGCTCGAACACCTGCGGGCAACGCGGGTTGAAGGCACAGCCTTGCGGGATCGCATTGAGGCGCGGCATGGCGCCATCGATCTGGTTGAGCCGCTCACGGTCCAGCGTGATGTCGGGAATCGCCGCCATCAGGCCGGCGGTGTACGGGTGCGAGGGATGGTTGATGACCTCGTGCACCGGGCCGATCTCGGCAATCCGCCCAGCGTACATGACCGCCACGCGGTCGCAGGTCTCGGCGATCACGCCCATGTCGTGGGTGATCAGCATCACGGCCGCGCCGCGCTTCTTGCAGATGCTTTTGAGCAGCATGATGATCTGCGCCTGGATCGACACGTCCAGCGCGGTGGTCGGCTCGTCGGCGACGATCAGCTTGGGCTCGGCGGCCAGCGCCAGCGCAATCACCACCCGCTGGCGCATGCCGCCGGAAAACTGGTGCGGGAAATGTTCGATGCGCTGCTCGGCCGCCGGAATGCCGGTGTCCTGCAACAGCGAAATGGCGCGCTGGCGCGCTTCCGCGGCGCTCACCGGCAGGTGCGCCTGGATGGTTTCGATCAGCTGGCGGCCCACGGTGTACAGCGGGTTCAGCGAAGTCAGCGGGTCCTGGAAAATCGCGCCAATCTTGCGGCCGCGAATGTGGCGCATCTGATCGTAGGGCAGCTGGTCGATGCGCTGGCCCTCGAGCAGGATCTGCCCGCCGCCGATGCGGCCGGGCGGCTCCAGCAGGCCGATGATGGCGGCACCGGTCAGCGACTTGCCGGCGCCGGACTCACCGACCACGCCGAGGATTTCACCCGGCGCAATCTCGAAGGAAATGTCGTCCAGCGCACGCAGCGTGCCGCGCCGGCCGGGAAATTCGACAATCAGGTTCTGGACTTGTAAGAGACTCATGGGAATCGATCTTCAGCGAAGGCGGGGATTGAGCGCATCGCGCAGCCAGTCGCCCAGCAAATTGACGCTCAGCGAAATCGTCACCAGCATCACGCCAGGAAACACCGTGATCCACCATTCGCCCGAAAACAGGTAATCGTTGCCGACGCGGATCAGCGTGCCCAGCGATGGCGAGGTCGGCGGCGCGCCCACACCCAGAAAGGACAGCGTGGCTTCGGTAATGATGGCCGTGGCCACCTGGATGGTCGCCAGCACCAGCACCGGCCCCATCACATTGGGCAGCACATGGCGGCGCATGATGCGCAGCGGCGTCACGCCGGTGACGCGGGCTGCCTGCACATACTCCTTGCTGCGCTCGACCAGGGTCGAGCCGCGCACGGTGCGGGCGTACTGCACCCAGCCGGTCAGCGTGATCGAGATGATCAGCACCCCGAGCGCCAGGGAATCCTGCGCATTGGGAAACATCGCGCGCCCGACGCCGGCGATCAGCAGCGCCACCAGGATGGCCGGAAACGACAGCATCACATCGCACAGCCGCATCAGCGCCGCATCGATCCAGCCGCCATAAAAACCAGCCAGCAGGCCAAAACCCACGCCGATCAGCACCGACAACACCACCGACGCAAAACCGACCGCCAGCGATATCCGCGCGCCGTACATCAGCGCCGACAGGATGTCACGGCCCTGGTCATCGGTGCCCAGCAGGTATTTGGAAGACCCCCCTTCCGACCAGGCCGGGGGCAAACGCGCGTCACTGAGTTCCAGCGTCGTCAGGTCAAACGGGTTGTGCGGGGCAACAAAGCCGGCAAACACCGAACAAAAAATGCAGATCAGGGCGACTGCGGCCGCAGCCATCGCCACCGGGGAGGTGCGAAAGCTGTAGCCGACGTCGCCGTCCCAGAACCGGAAAAGCGCGCTTCTCATCAAGGGATTACTTGTTCAGCTTGACGAATTTCCAGGGCATGCCGTTGTCCGGCCACTGCACCAGCTCGATGTTCTTCTTGGCAGCCCAGTTGATGGCCTGCTGGTGCAGCGGCAGGTGGCCGACCTCATCCTGGTGGATCTTCAGCGCTTCGCGGATCATGTCGTTGCGCTTCTTGTCGTCGGTCTCCGAAGCGACCAGGTTGGTCAGTTCGTCCACCCGTGCATTGCTGTAGGCGCCCAGGTTGAATTGGCCGCGGCCACCGTCACCCGGTGTGGACAGGATGGGATACAGCACGTTGTGCGCATCGACGGTGCTCGGCGTCCAGCCCAGCATGTAGAAGCTGGTGTCGCGGCGCAGGATCTTCGGGAAGTAGTTGTTTTTGGTTTCGGCTTCGAGGTTGATCTTCACCCCGATGCGCGACAGATTGGCGGCGACCGCCTGGCAGATCTCGCCGTCGTTCACATAACGGTCGTTCGGGCAGTTCATCTTGAGCTCGAAACCGGCGCCGTAGCCGGCATCGGCCATCAGCTTCTTGGCGGCTTCGACGTCAAACGGCAGGCGTTTGGCCAGGTCCGGGGCGTACCCGCGGATCTCGGGCGCCAGCAGCGTGGCCACTGGCGTGGCCGCTCCGCGCATCACGCGGCTCTTGATCGCCTCGATATCGATGGCCTGGTAGAAGGCCTGGCGCACACGTTTGTCCTTGAAGGGGTTCTTGCCCTTGACGCTGGAGAACAGCAGTTCGTCACGCTTCTGGTCCATGCCCAGGAAAATCACGCGCAGTTCAGGGCCCTGCAGGACCTTGAGCGCAGGCGCCGCCTTGATGCGGGGCACGTCCTGGACCGGCACGGGTTCCATCACATCGACCTCGCCGGAGAGCAGCGCAGCGACGCGCGTGCTGTCGTTGCCGATCACGTTGAAGATGACTTCATCAACGTTGCCGTCGATCTTGCCCCAGTAGCTGCCATTGCGCGAGAAGGTGGTGCGCACGTTGGGCTGGCGCTCGCGCACGCGGTACGGGCCGGTGCCGTTGGCGCGGAAAGACGCGGCGTTTTCAATGCCCTTGCGGCGGTCCACCGGCTTGGTCGCCTGGTTGGTCTCGCACCACTTCTTGCTCATCATGTGCCACTGCGTGAACAGCTCGGGCAGGATAGGGAACGGGTTGTTCAGCACGAAGTCGACGGTGTGTGCATCGATCTTTTTGATTTCCTTGATCTGGCCGACATAACTCTTCATGTCGGAACCGTCGCCCTTGGCGCGCTCGTAGCTGAAGATCACGTCATCGGCGGTGAACGGCGTTCCGTCATGGAACTCCACACCCTTGCGCAGGTTGAAGCGCCAGACCGTCGGCGAGGTCTGCTTCCAGTCGGTGGCCAGCGAAGGCGCCAGCTTGTAGTTGCGGTCGCGTGTGACCAGCGGCTCATAGACGTTGCCCACCACCGTCAGCTGCAACGACTCGTTGAGCGAGTGCGGGTCCAGCGACTGCGCATCGCCCTGGTTGCCGATCCGCAGCGTCGCCGCAGATGCTACAAAACTTGTAGCTGCCAACGTAGAGCCGATAAGGGCCAGCAATGTATTTTTCTTGAAGTTCATGGGATTCTCCTGAGGGTGGGAATGTCGAGGTCTACACGGGTAAAGGCATGGACTGCTCCACCAGGCCCGCATGCAAAGCGGCGCCCAGCGGCAGGATGTCATCATTGAAATCGTAGCGGGAGTTGTGCAGGAAACAGCTGCCGACACCGTTTTCGGCGCCCTGGCCAATGCGCAGGTAGGCACCCGGCTTGACCTGCAGCATGAAGGAAAAATCCTCGGCGCCCATGCTGGGCGCCATGTCGCGCACCACATGGTCGGCGCCCACCAGGCTGTCGGCGACACCGGCGGCAAACATCGCTTCGTCGTAGGAGTTGATGGTGGCCGGGTAGATGCGCTCGTAACGCACCGCGGCCGACGCGCCGAAACCCAGCGCCACCGCGCCGCACAACTCGCTGAGCCGGCGCTCCACCATGTTCTGCACGTCCGGGCTGAAGGTGCGCACCGTGCCCACCAGCGAGGCCTTGCCGGGCACCACGCTGAAGGCGCCCATGTCGCCGGCCTGCATCGCACAAATGCTGATCACCGCACTGTCGATGGGGTTGGCGTTGCGCGACACGATGCTCTGGATCGCCGTGATGATGTGCGCCGACACCACCACCGGGTCCACCGTCATGTACGCGTGGGCGCCATGGCCGCCGCGACCGGTGATGTCGATGGTGACGCGGTCGGCTGCGGCCATCATCGGGCCGGGCCGGATGCCGATGGTGCCCGGCCGCATCGACGGCCAGTTGTGCATGCCATACACCGCCTGCACCGGAAAACGCTCGAACAGGCCGTCCTCGATCATGATGCGGGCGCCGGCAAAACCCTCTTCACCGGGCTGGAAGATCAGCACCGCCGTGCCATCGAAATTGCGGGTGGCGGCCAGGTAACGCGCCGCACCGACCAGCATGGTGGTGTGGCCGTCATGGCCGCAGCCGTGCATCAGGCCGGCCTTGGAGGACTTCCAGGCGAACTCGTTGTGCTCGGTCATGGGCAGCGCATCCATGTCGGCGCGCAGGCCGATCATGCGGCCGCTGCCGTGCTGCCGGCCGCGGATCACGGCGACGAGGCCGGTCCTGCCGATGCCGGTGTGGATCTCGTCCACACCGCAGTGCTCGAGCGCCTCCCTGACGCGCGCGCCGGTATAGACCTCTTCAAACCCCAGCTCGGGATGGGCATGCAGGTCGCGGCGGAAGGCCGTCAGCTCGGGGTGGAATTCGGCGATCTGGGCAAACACGCGGCCACTGGCCCGGAGCGTGGGAGCGGAGCGGGGAGCCAGCATCAGTGGCCCCCGGCGTTGCCCACGCGCAGGCGGGGGTCAACGGCAAAATACAGCAGGTCCACCACCAGGTTGATGACCACGAAGATCAGCGCGATCAGGCACAGGTAGGCGGCCATCACCGGAATATCCGCAAACGTCACGGCCTGGATGAACAGCAGGCCCATGCCGGGCCACTGGAACACGGTCTCGGTGATGATGGCAAACGCGATCAGGCCACCGAGTTGCAGGCCGGTGATGGTCATCACCGGCACCAGGGTGTTCTTCAGCGCATGGCCGAAATGGATGGCGCGGTTGGACAGCCCGCGGGCCCGCGCGAACTTGATGTAATCGGTGCGCAGCACCTCCAGCATCTCGGCGCGGACCAGCCGCATGATCAGCGTGAGCTGGAAAATCGCCAGCGTGACGGCCGGCAGCACGATGTGGTGCCAGCCCTTGGCCGACAGCAGGCCGGTGCTCCAGCCGCCGATCTCGGTCACCTCGCCGCGCCCGAAGCTGGGGAACCAGCCCAGGCCGACCGAGAACACCAGGATCAGCAGGATGCCGATCAGGAAGGTCGGCAAGGACACGCCCAGCAGCGATACCGTCATCAGCACCTGGCTGAAAAACGTGCCGCGCCGCAAGGCCGCATAGACGCCCATGGGCACGCCGATCACCAGTGCCAGCAGGGCCGCCACCAGCGCGAGTTCCAGCGTCGCCGGGAAACGCTCGGCGATCAGGCGCGACACCTTGGCGCCCTGGCGCAGGCTCAGGCCGAACTCACCCTGCACGGCATTGAACAGGAAATGGCCGAACTGCACGAAAAAAGGCTTGTCCAGCCCCAAATCAGCGCGCAGCTGGCGGATCTGGTCGGGCTGTGCGTCCTGACCGAGCAGGAACACCACCGGATCGCCCACGTACTGGAACAGCATGAAAGCCAGGAAAGCCACCGTGACCATCACGATCACGGCCTGGAACAGGCGACGGAGAATAAATGCGAACATCGGGTGGGATTTTTGATCGAGAGCCGATGCTAGCAGAGCAAGCTGCGTGCCGACATCGGGTTTCCTTTAGGTTTAAACAGTCATCCCGCAAAAAAAAGAGCCCTGGCGGGCTCTTTGGGAAAAGCTCCGGGTTTTCCGGAGGATCAGTTCACCTTGATCAGGCGCCAGTCGAGGCGGTTGTCGGCGCGGTGCGTCACGTCGATGTTTTTCTTCATGGCCCAGGGGATGATCTGGTTGTGCAGCGGCAGGTGCGACACCGTGTCGTTGCTCAGTTGCAGGCCTTCGGTCAGGAAGCGGTTGCGCACCGGCAGGTCGGTCTCGGTCTTGACGCGGTCCACGATGATGTCCATGCGCGGGTTGCTGTAGCGGCCGACGTTGTAGTTGCCGTCGCCGCCCGTGCCGACGCTGCGCGTCAGCGACTGCAGGCTGTACAGCGCATCAAACGTCGGCACGCCCCAGCCCAGCATGTAGATGCTGGCTTCGTAACGCTGGATCATCGGGAAGTAGGTCACCAGCGGCAGCGTGCGCAGCTTGGCCTTGACGCCGATGCGTGACCACATGGCGGTGACCGCCTGGCAGATTTCCTCGTCATTGATGTAGCGGTTGTTCGGGCAGGCGAAATCCACCTCGAAGCCCTGCGGGTAGCCGGCCTCGGCCAGCAGCTTTTTCGACGCCTCGGGGTCGTAGGGGAAGCGCTTGTGCACCGCTTCGGTCCAGCCGTTGACCTGCGGCGCCACAATCGTTCCGGTCGCCTGGCCAAGGCCGCGCAGCGTCACGCGGACGATGCTGTTGATGTCGATGGCCTGGTACAGCGCCTTGCGCACGCGCAGGTCCTTCAGCGGGTTCTTGCCCTTGATGTTCGATCCGGGCAGCTCATCGCGGAACTGGTCCATGCCGAAGAAGATGGTCCGGCTTTCGATGCCGTCGATCACCTTCAGGTTGGCATTGCTGCGCAGGCGCGCCAGATCCTGGGGGCTGGGGTCGAGCACCAGGTCGACTTCCCCGGACAGCAGGGCCGCCACACGCGTCGCTTCGGACTTGATCGGTGTGTAGATGATTTCCGTCACATTCGACGGGATGCTGCCCCAGTAGTTCGGGTTCTTCACCAGCACCAGTTTCTGGTCGGGCTGCCACTCCTTGACCATGAACTGGCCGGTGCCCATGGCGTTGCGGTGGGCGTAGGTTTCATCCTTGGCGCGGATGTCCTTGGGTTCGACCGACTTGTTTTTTTCCGCCCAGGCCTTGCTCATGATGCGCAGCTCGGTGAGCTGGTTGAGCAGCACCGGGTTGGGTCCCTTCATGATGAAGTCGACGGTGCTGTCGTTGACCTTGACGACCCGGTCGATCCCCTGGGTATAGACGGCGTAGTTCGAGGTCTTGGCCATGGCCCGGGTGATGGAGTACACGACGTCGTCAGCGGTGAAGGGTGTGCCGTCGCTGAACTTCACGCCGGAGCGCAGGGTAAAGCGCATTTGTGTCGGCGAGATCTCGCGCCAGGCCGTCGCCAGCTGCGCTTCGGGCTTGAAGGTCTGGCTGTTGTAATAAACCAGGGAATCGTAGATGGCCGCATGCACGCCATTGCCCAGCGCATTGTTCTGGGAGTGGATGTCCAGCGTCGGGATATCGCTGGCGCTGGACCATTTGAACGGCTTGGCGTGTAGCGCCGGTGCGACGGCCATTACCGCAAATGCGGCAGAGACCCAGGCAAGCTGTTTGAATTTCATAAAACACCTCATCGATTGAAAGACCGCTACTATGCAATAAGCGGGCCCGTGCGGCAGCAGGGGTTTTCCTTCATCGCCGGCGTGGCGCGGCTATTTCAAGCGGCCTGCCGTCCCCACGGTGACAGGTCCATACCAGGCCTGGGTGGTGCTGCGGGTGTTGTCGCTGTCGGTCATGATGCCGATGCCGACCAGGGCCCCGGGAGGCTCGCCGAAGGCCTTCTCATAGTCGGCGCGGATGTTGCGCTCGTAGTCCACCCACTGGCGCAGCCGGTCCGGGCCGGACTCCACCACCAGCTTGCGGATGCGGTCGGTGCGCGGGTTGACGATCACCGTGCCCGGCTGACGGGTGTTGCACCAGACGTACATCAGCGTGGCGTAGGGCAGCTCCTCCCCGGTCAGCGCGCGCGCCAACTCCGAGAGCATGGCGTTTTTGCCCGAAAACTTGCTGCGGTCGCCTTCGAAGGCCAGCACGATGCGCACCGGGGAATCATCACTCTCGCGCAAGGCCATGTCGGCCTGCGCAATCAGGTCGGGCACCTTCCATGAAAAGCGCACGCTGCCCAGTTCTTCGGGCTCGATGCGCACCGCCTGGCGCACCATGCTCGCAGAGGACTTCGATTGGGCCGCCATGGCGTGGCGCCCGTCCATGCGCACGTAGCGGAACTGGCTGGGCTGCTTGCCGGGAAGTTTGTAGTGCTGCCAGGCCGGCCCGTCCGGCGCGGCGCTCGAGGCCAGGGTCCAGGGCGTCGCCGCCAGCCCGGCGGACGGCGCTTCGGGAGCGGGCGGCGGCGAGGCGCAAGCCGCCAGCAGCACACACGCTGCCAGCCCCATCATTGCTGCTGTCCTGTGGATCATCTGCCCTGCCCGGTTAAAACAATGCCGCGAGTATAGGCAGCGCTGTTGACAATCGCCTAGCGGCTGCGGCAAACCTGCGGACAAGAAAAAAGGTCCAGACCTTGCGATCTGGACCTGTAAATCCACCCTTTCAGGGATGGAGGAGACAACCATTGCATGAAAACATGGAGATGTTCGTGCGATGATTTCAGTATAGCGGAGTCGTGTTGCAGCGCAGCAATACTCTGTTGTGAAAAATGAACATTTACGGCAATTTATCCAACTATTTCTGGTTTTAAAGGATAGCGATTCATGGAATGCACAGTGAGCTGGACCGGCGCCAGCACTTCGTCCGCAACCCCGGGCGTCCCCGGCTCGGCCATGAGCTTTCTGGCCGTCACCGGCAGCGGCCACACGCTGGTGATGGACGGCGCGCCGGATGCCGCCAAACCCGACAACGGCGGCGCCAACCTGGCACCGCGCCCGATGGAAACCGTGCTGGCCGGCACCGGCGGCTGCACCGCCTACGACGTGGTGCTGATCCTCAAGCGCGGACGCCACGATGTGCGCGGCTGCACGGTCAGGCTCAGTTCGGAACGCGCCGAGACCGACCCCAAGGTGTTCACCCGCATCCAGATGCATTTTGTGGTGACCGGACGCGGCATCCCGGCCAGCGCGGTGGAGCGCGCGATTGCGATGAGCCACGACAAGTACTGCTCGGCCACCATCATGCTCGGCAAGACCGCCGACATCACCACGAGTTTTGAGCTGATCGAGGCCTGATTCGAGGAGGAATCGGGCGCTGGCCCCTGTCCCTCAAGGGCTGGTCGCTATCAATAACATAGCGCTTGATCAGAGGTAATGGGCCGTCGTGGTCATCACCCTGGCCGAAGCGCGCATCAGGGCCTTCACCGGCCCCGGCAACTCGAAGCCGCCGGCGCCCTGCGCCTCCTGCGCATGGCGCGCTTCGTCATCCTTCATCTGCGCCACGATGGCACGCGAGGCGTGATCGCCCGGCGGCAGGCGCTCGAGATGGCTGGCCAGATGCGACTCCACCTGGCGCTCGGTCTCCATCACAAAACCCAGGCTGACCCTGTCGCCCAGCCGGCCCGCCAGCAGGCCCAGCCCGAAAGCGCCGGCATACCAGAGCGGGTTCAGCAGCGAAGGCCGGGCGCCCAGTTCGTCGAGCCGCTCGCGGGTCCACGCGAGATGGTCGCCCTCCTCCTTGCTGGCCTCGAGAAAATGCTGGCGCAGTTCCGGGTTTCGCGTACTCATGGCCTGAGAGGCATACAGCGCCTGGGCACACACCTCCCCCACATGGTTGACGCGCATCAGCGCGCCAGCCAGCGCCTTGTCCGCGCCATCGAGCTCGGTCACCTGACCGGGCAAGGTGGGGCAATGACGGCTGGCATGAGGTCTGGCAAACAGGGTGCGCAGGGCGCTGTCGGCGGCGTTCAGCAGGGTATCCATGGTGTTCACTTTTTGTCGGGAGCGGCAAGGGCAGACAACAGTTTATCCACCAGGGCTTCCAGCCTGACCAAACGCTCGGCCAGGGCAGCCTCCGTCAGGGGCAATGACGCGGTGGCGCCGGCCTGCGGCACGGTCTGCGCAGCGTGACCCGAAGGCGTCAGGCGGGCCACCTCCCGGCCGCGCCGGGTGATGGCAAATACCTCGCCGCGCTCGACGGCAGCCATCAGGCGGGAGAAATTCTGGTTGGCCTCCCTCAGGGAGATCGATTGATCGGGCATCAGGTCGCAGACGGGCAGTGGGAGGGACGGATGCAGGGCTGCAAAAGCACAGTCATTTACTGTACTACATTTTGTAGTACATACCGGGATGCCGATGCGCATGGCCGCCCGGCCATGCTGGCAAAAAAAGTTTTGTTGCAGGTGTGCAACGGAAATGTATTTAGCCGGCTAATTCCTTTGCGAAAGCTTCCGTCGTCTGGTGCAATACACACAACTTCCTAAATGGAGGTTGGCCCGGGGATCCAAAATCCTGGAGCCCTATGTTTAACCTTGGAGAAACTCGCAATGAAAAAATCCCTAG